>JAUJMB010000017.1 GCA_030447045.1 Rubrobacteraceae bacterium
TCGCGATAAGCAGCCCGCCCCACCCGCCCTCGGCGAGCCCGAAGTTCCACCCCGCAAAGTCCCCGGAGATGACGTAGGCCACCCCGAGCCCAGCCAGGAGCACCCACCCGGCAGCCCCCTGCTGCAGCTGCCGCTGCTCCATGTACTCGGCCCCGACGTTCTCGTACTCGACCCCCTGACGGGTCTTGCGCTCGGACTCGCTCACCCCTGAACTCCTCTCCCGCGGACGTCCCTAACACCCTGGCACGATGCTCACAAAAGCATCATAATTAATACCAATTCGTCATACAAGGGGTCTGGAGGTTCGCCCATCGGTCTCGATGGAGGGAGGTCGCGCAAGAGGACGCCGCTGTACCGGCAGGTCGAGCGGCGGATAGAGGACCTGCTGCTCAGGGGGCGGTACAAGGCCGGCGACCGCATACCGCCCGAGGCCGAGCTGATCGGCACTCTGGGCGTCTCGCGGGTCACGGTGCGCGCCGGGCTGGCGCGGCTGGTCGAGCGAGGCCTGCTGGACCGTCGCCAGGGGAGCGGGACCTTTCTCGTCCGCCCGCCGGACGGGGCCAGGCTCCGGTCGGGGCTGGAGAAGCTCGAGTCCTACACCGTCCACGCCGAGCGGCTGGGCGTGAGGCTCTCCAGCGAGGACCTGGAGATAGAGGAGGTCGGGGCCGGGCCAGAGGAGGCCGGGGCGCTGGAGGTGGCGGAGGGCGGCCCGCTCGTCCGGGTCTCGCGCGTCCTGCTCATGGAGGGCGCCCCGGCCGCCTGGATGGTGGACCACGTGCCAACCGACGTCGTGGGGGCGGAGAGGGTGCGCCAACACTTCCGTCCCGACGCCATGCTGCTCGACCTCCTCGTCTCCGAGGGCATCCCCGTGGGCTCCTCCCAGATGTCCATAGAGGCCGTCATGATCGGCCCGGAGGACACCACCGGCGCGAAGCTGAAACTCGAAGCCCCCACGGCCGCCCTCTCGCTGGCCCAGACCATGTACCTCGCCGACGGCCGCCCCGTCCAGCGCTCCCACGACACGTTCCTGCCGGGTAAGCTCAACCTGCACGTGGTGAGGGAGCTCTTCGAGGTGAGAAAGCTGGGGTAGGGGTATCAGGTTTCAGGTTTTTCGGGGAAGCTCCGCCGCGAATGCCTCGGTTTACAGGAGATATGCGTTGCGTACCCCGGTACGGCTTCGCACCGTCTCTCTTGCCTGACGCCTGTAGCCTGATGCCTTACTGATACATGTTCCCCACCTTCATCGTGCCGCGCTGGACGAGCTCTATCTTGTAGCCGTCCGGGTCCTCGATAAAGGCGATGCGGTAGTCGTTGCCGTCGGCGGTGAGGGTCTTGGGCTCCAAGGTGACGGTCACGCCCTGGCCCTTGAGGTCGTCGACCGTGGCTTCGAGGTCGTCGACGGTGAAGGCGACGTGGCCGTAGCCGTTGCCCTTATCGTATGGCTCGGTCTGGTCGTGGTTGTGGGTAAGCTCCAGCATCGGGGAGGCGGGGTCCTCCTCCAGGGCGAAGAAATGGTTGGTGGCGGAGCCGAGGTCCATCTCCCCCACCTTCTTCATGCCGAGCTTGTTCACGTAGAAGTCCTCGCTCCTGGCGGGGTCGAGGATACGGTAGCACGTGTGGATAAAGGTGGCGGCCATCGGGGCTCTCCTCTCGTCGTGGTCCGTCTCAATCGCGAAGGGTAGCATCCCCGTCCCCCGCGGGCGACCGGGCGGGGCGGTCGCTGTAGACTGGTTCCGGAAATGGCTTGGCGAGAGGGGAGAATCTTGGGTGAGATCGGCTGGGAAGACTTCGAGAAGGTAGAGGTGAAGGTGGGACGGGTGGTCGCCGCCGAGCCGTTCCCGGAGGCCAGGAAGCCCGCCATCAAGCTCACCGTGGACTTCGGGCCTGAGGTCGGGGAGCGGCAGACCAGCGCCCAACTCACCGCCCACTACGACCCGGAGGCGTTGACCGGCAAGCAGGTGGTGGCCGTCGTCAACTTCCCGCCGAAGAGGATCGCGGGCTTCAAGAGCGAGGTCCTCGTCCTCGGCGTCCCCGACGAGAACGGCGAGGTCGTGCTCCTCTCCCCGGACATCGAGGTGCCGGAGGGCGGGAGGATGTTCTGAGGGTCGCAATCCGAAAGCCGGGCTTGGCGTAGTATCCGTCGTGACGAGACAGGGAAGGGAGGAGCGTTTATGAGCGAGACGAACCTGGAGCAGTTCAGGGAGGTCACGCCTTCGGGCAGGCTGACGCTGCAGAACTCGGCGATGCTCAAGGTAAGTTTGCAGGGGGACCAGATCCAGGCGAAGCTCGGCTCGATGGTCGCCTACCAGGGCGACGTCCGCTTCGAGCACAAGGGCGGCGGTATCGGCAGGTTCTTCAAGAAGGCGATGACCGGCGAGGGCACGACGCTCATGACCGTCACGGGGACCGGCGAGGTCTTTCTGGCGCACGACAAGAAGAAGGTCATGATCCTCGACCTCGACAACGAGCGCATGACCGTGAACGGCGACAACATCCTCGCCTTCGAGCCGGGAATAGACTGGGACATCCAGCGCGTCGAGGGCGCCGGGCGCCTCGCGGGCGGGCTCTTCAACGTCGTCCTGCAGGGCACCGGCAAGGTCGCCTTGACCTCCGACGGCGAGCCCGTTTTGCTGGACACCTCCACCCCGACCTTCGCCGACCCCGACTCCGCGGTAGCCTGGAGCGGCGGCGTCAGGACGAGCGTCAAGAGCGACGTCTCGTTCAAGACCTTTATCGGCAAGGGGAGCGGGGAGACGTTCCAGATCGGCTTCGAGGGGCCCGGGTGGGTCCTGGTCCAACCCTCCGAAGGACCGACGATCCCCGAACACTCCCACGGCGGCCAGGGCGGCGGAGGCGGTTTGGGGTCGTTCTTCGAAGACTGACCCGCCCGCGCCTTCCGCCTCTGCCTGGAGGGCGGAGGCGGGGATCAGGTTCGCTTCGGGCGCAGGGACCCCCGTCCGATCACGGCGACGAGGACGGAGATCAGACCGGCGGCGAGCGCTGCCGCGAACGCCGCGCGGCTGCCGGCGAGGTCGATCGCCGCCCCCGCCAGGGCCGCCCCCGCCGCCGCCCCGACCGTGAGCGCGGTAACTACCCACGTCAGGCCCTCGACGAGGGCGGCGCGGGGGAGCAGTTCCTCCACGAGCGTGCTGCTGGCGATCAGCGCGGGCGCGATGCCCACGCCGGCTATGGCGACGGAGAGGGCCATCGTTGCGATGCCGTCGGCGAGCAGGATCGGCACGGTCCCCGCGCAGAGCGCGGTCGTGGCGATCAGGAAGCGGAGATCGTGCGGGGTTCTCCACTCACGGGCGCCGTAGGCCAGGCCGGCGAGCATGCTGCCGGTGGCGAAGAGGGCGAGCAACGGACCCGCCGCGCCCGGGCTCCCCCGCTCCCGTGCGAAAGCGACCATCCCGACGTCTATCACGCTTAGCGAGATCCCAACGGCGCCGCACGTGAGGATCAGGACGAGGAGCCCGGACGTGAGCACCGCGAGGCGTCCGGCCCGGCGGGACTTGGGCGAGGGCCCCGGCTCCGTGCTCTCCAGGACGGCCAGGTAGAGGGATCCCACAACGACGAAGGCGAGGGGACCGAGGAGCCCCGCCGCGGGCGCGACCCCGACGGCCAGGGCGGTGACGAGCACAGGCCCGACGACGAAGACGGCCTCGTCGAGAACGGACTCCAGCGCGAAGGCCGTGTCGAGCGCGGGCGTGCCGCCCACGAGCCCGGCCCACCTGGCGCGCACGAGCGAGCCCACTGGAAGCATGGCAGCCCCCGAGAGCGCGGCCGCCGGGAAGAGCGTCCAGGCGGGCGCGCCTACCTGGGCCGCCAGGACGAGGAGCAGGGTGCCCGACGAGTGCGCCGCGAGGGCGAGAACGAGCAGCCGCCGCTGGCCGTGCCTGTCGGCCAACCGTCCCAACCAGGGCACCGTAAAGGCCTGGGAGAGGGTGAGCGTCGCCGCCACGGCGCCCGCGAGGCCGTAAGACCCCGTGAGCGCGACGAGCATCAGCACGCACCCCAGGCCGCGCATAGACATCGGCATCCGGGCCAGGAACCCGGCAAAGACGAAGCCACGGGCGCCGGGGGTCGAGAGCAGAGAGACGTACCTACCCGAGGTCCACTATCCTTTGCGGTCCCATCGCGCGAACGACCCCGCTAGAGCCCCGCGCGGGCGCCGGTCACGCGCCAGACCGGTCGGGGCCGGACCGGGGCGTCAGCCCACCACCAGGTTGACGAGCCGGCCTGGCACGTAGACGGCCTTGCGGATCTGCTTTCCTTCGACGTGCGGGCGAACCTTCTCGCTCGCGAGCGCCTGCTCCTTGGCGGCCTCCTCGGAGATGCCGGCGGGGACGGTAACGCGGTCGCGCAGCTTGCCGTTTACCTGGACGACGAGCGTGATCTCCTCCTCCGCAATAAGCGCCTCATCAAAGCCGGGCCAGGCCTGCTCGTGGACGGAGCCCCCCTCCCCCATCCCGGCCCACATCTCCTCGGCGTGGTGCGGCGCGAACGGCGCGAGGACCGCGACGAAGGCCCGCAGGGCCTCCCGCCACTCTTCCTCGTCCACCTCCCCCCTGACGCCGAGCAGGTAGTTGGTGTGCTCCATGAGCGCCGCGATGGAGGTGTTGAAGCGGAACGATTCGAGGTCGCCGGTCACCTTCTTGACGAGCCTGTTGGTCCTTCGGGAGAGCTCCGCCGGGTCGGCCTCGGCCCCCGAGGCCTCGCCGCCGGCGACGAGCGAGAAGGCGCGGCGGAGAAAGCGCGAGACGCCCCCGATGCCCCTCTCGTCCCACGGACCCCCCTGGTCCCACGGTCCTATGAACATGAGGAAGCAACGCAGCGCGTCCGAGCCGTAGCGGTCCACGAAGTCCTGCGGGTTGACGACGTTGCCCCGGCTCTTGCTCATCTTCTCGGCGTCCTCGCCGAGGATGATGCCCTGATTGAAGAGCCGGACGAACGGCTCGTCGAACTCCACCAGACCGAGGTCGCGCATCACCTTCGTGAAGAAGCGGGCGTAGAGCAGGTGCATCACCGCGTGCTCTATCCCCCCGGTGTACTGGTCCACCGGGAGCCACTTCGCCCCGCGCTCCGGGTCGAAAGGTCCGTCTTCGTAGTGCGGCGAGAGGTAGCGGTACTGGTACCACGAGGAGTCCATGAACGTGTCCATCGTGTCCGTCTCGCGCGTCGCCGGGCCGCCGCAGATGGAGCACTCCGTGTTGTAGAAGTCGGGGTCGAGCTTCAGGGGCGACTCGCCCGTGGGCATAAACTCCGCGTCCTCAGGGAGCCTGACGGGGAGGTCCTCTTCCGGCACGGGGACGGCGCCGTGCTCGGGGCAGTAGATTATCGGGATAGGGGTCCCCCAGTAGCGCTGACGGCTAATAAGCCAGTCCCGGATGCGGTACGTGACCGCGCGCCGTCCGGTCCCCTCCCTCTCGAGGTGCTCGATCATGCGCTCTTTGGCCTCGTCCACCCCGAGGCCGTCGAGGAAACCGCTGTTGATGGCGGGCCCCTCGCCGGTGTAGGCCTTGCCTTCAAAGCCTTCGGGGGGCTGCACGGTGCGGATTATCGGGAGGTCGTACTTCTCGGCAAACTCCCAGTCGCGCTCGTCCTGTCCGGGGACCGCCATGATGGCGCCGGTGCCGTAGCCCATGAGCACGTAGTCGGCGGCGTAGACCGGTATCTTCTCGCCGTTTGCCGGGTTGATCGCGTACGCCCCGGTAAAGACGCCCGTCTTCTCGCGCGTGACGTCGGTACGGTCGATCTCGCTCATGCGCGCGGCCTTCTCGACGTAGGCCCGCACCTCGTCCTCGCGCTCGGGCGTAGTTATCTTCTCGACGGCCGGGTGCTCGGGGCTCATCACGAAGAACGTCGCCCCGAAGAGCGTGTCTGGCCTGGTCGTGAAGACCTCGAGCGGGCCGTAGCCCTCTATCTCGAACTCTATCTCGGCGCCCTGGGAGCGGCCGATCCAGTTGCGCTGGAGCGTCTCCACCCGCTCGGGCCACTCTATCTTCGAGAAGTCCAGCAGCTCGTCGGCGTAGTCCGTGATCTTGAACAGCCACTGGGGGAGGTTCTTCTTGATGACGGGCGTCCCGCACCGCTCGCACCGGCGGTCGGGACCTACGACCTGCTCGCGCGCGAGCGTCGTCTGGTCCTTGGGGCACCAGTCCACCGGGGCCTCCTTGCGGTACGCGAGCCCCTTCTCGAAGAACTTGAGGAAGAACCACTGGTTCCAGCGGTAGTACTCGGGCTTGCAGGTGACGACCTCAGACGAGGTGTCAAACATGGCGCCCATCTGCCGGAGCTGGCCGCGCATGTTCTCTATGTTGGACATCGTCCACGTGTAGGGATGGATGCCCCGGTTTATGGCGGCGTTCTCGGCCGGCAGCCCGAAGGCGTCGAACCCTATGGGGAAGAAGACCCTGTAGCCGTTCATCCGCATGAAGCGCGCCCGCGTGTCCGAGGGCGTCATCGCGTACCAGTGCCCGACGTGCAGGTCCCCGCTCGGGTAAGGAAGCATGGTGAGCGCGTAGTGCTTGGGCTTGGAGGTGTCCTCGTCGGTCTCGTAGAGCCCGCTCTCGGCCCACCGCTCCTGCCAGCGATGCTCCATGGCGGTCGGGTCGTAGGTTTTCCTCGGCTTGGTCTCGCTCACGAGAGACTCCTTCTGCGATGGCGTTGGTCGGTGCGGAGATAAGAGGAGGCGCGGGAGACTATAGTCGAGGACCGGCGTTCCAGACCTTGTCGCCCTTCTTGCGCATGCACCTAATATAGCACCGGCCGGCTACCGGATAAAGAAGAGGAGCGCGAGGGCCAGGGCAGCCGCCACCAGCGTGCACACCACGTTGGTGGCCTCGTTGCCGAGCCGCGGCAGGCGGGCCCCGACGAGGCTGTCGGCCCCCGTGCCGAGGAAGGCCGCGAGCGCCACTACCCCGGCCGCCCCCCACCCCCCGACGAGCCCGAGGGCGAGCCCGAGCCCCGAGGTAAGCCCGGCCGCCGCGAGCCCGGCGAGGGTGCCGGGCAGGGAGACGGCCCCGTCGGTGCCGGGCGCGACCTTCCGCCCGGTCGTTATGAGCCGCGGGGGGCGACGCGAGAGCTGCCCCACCTCGGACTCGGCGGTGTCCGCGAAGGCCGCGCCGACGGCGGCGACGTACGCGGCGGAGAACGCGTCAGAGAGGCCCAGCGCATAGAACACGGCGCAGAGGACGGCGACGCCGGCGTTGGCGAGGGCGTTGCGGGCCCCGCGCCGGCCACCGTGCGCTTCGGCTCCGCCGGCCCTCCGCTTGCGGTCGTAGCCGAGCCTGGTAAGCGCCGACCCGCCGACCACGAAGAGGACGAGCAGGGCGAAACCCCGCGCGCCGAGGCACGCGTAGACGGGCGCACCGACGAGGAGGCCGCCCACGGCGCCGCGCGGGCTCGCCATGCCGAGCGCGTAAGCCAGGGCCGCGAAGGCGGCGGTGACGGGCAGGGCGAGCAGGACCTGGGAGGACAAGCCCCTCTAGACGCTTCCGAGCCGCTCGAGGAGCCTCGAGGCGTAGCGTTGGCACTCCACAGGAGAGGTGTGCAGCAGGGCGGGCTCGACCATCCCGGCCTTCACGCCGGCGTCCGTCAGGCGGCCCACGCCCTGGTAGAGGAGCGAGCCGGCGAGGGGGTTGGTCCGGGTCGGGACCGCGACGACCACCCCGTAGAGAACCCCGTCGGCCCCGTCCGACGCCCGGACGGCGTCCACGGCGTCCGGGCGGTCCTGGCCGAGGGCGAACACCTGGATGGGCAAGGACTCGGCCCTCTCCGGTCTCCCCTCCCTCAGGCTCTCCCAGACCGCGGTGGTCTTCGTGAACCCGGCCGCAAGCGCCGCCCTGGAGAGGCCCGACCACACGTCGCCGGCCACCCGCCGGGCCAGCTGGCTCTCGTAGTCCACGCACATGCCGACGGTGACCTCCAAGGCGCCGGCCCTGTGGGGAGAAGGGCCTATGACCCCTCCCCCGCCGCCCGTCTCTCCAGCCGTCTGCTGAAGACGTCTATCTCCTTGACGGTCTGCAGGTCGCCGTTTGCCTCGGCGACGCGGCGGCCCTCTCTGAAGACGGCGCGGGCCTCCGTGTCCTCGCCGAGCTCGAAGTGGGCGCGTCCGAGCACCCGGTAGGCCACGGAGTAGTCCGGCTTGTGCTCCACGGCGCGCTTGAGGTGGTCCCTGGCCTCGGCGTGGCGGCCCTCCTTGAAGAGCTCGTTGCCCAAGGAGTAGAGGACCATGGGGTTGGTATCGTCCCTCTGCAAGAGCTTGCGGAACATCTCCGTGCGCGGGCTCTCCATCTCTCGCTCCCGTCTGGCCTCCATGCTACGGGTCATTTTTAGCATCGCGGCGGCCCGTCTGCTAAAACCGCCCGGCCGATGGACGTCGAACCCTTGATCCGCGCCCTCTCCCACTCCGAGGACCTGGCCCCGTTCCGGGCGCTCGTCGAGCCGCTCGTCGAGCACGACCGGGCCCGCGGCAGCGACCTCGTCAAGACGCTTAGGACGTTCTTCGCGGCCGGCGCCAACGCGAGCGAGGCGGCCGACCGGCTCTTCCTCCACCGCAACAGCATGACCTACCGCCTGGAGCGCATAGGCAAGCTGACGGGTTTAGACTTGAGGGAACCCGGGGTAGCGCTGGCCCTGCAACTGGGCCTCTTGTCCCTACAGAGAGGAGAGACGCATGAAGATGAGCACCCGTAACCGCCTGCCCGGCACCATCACCGAGGTCGTCAAGGGGGAGGCCGCGGCCAAGGTGACCCTCCAGGTCGGCGACAACCACATGGTAGCCCTCATAACCCGCGAGAGCGCGGACGAGCTCGGCCTCGAGGTCGGCAAGGAGGTGACCGCCCTCGTCAAGGCCACGGACGTCATGATCCTGAGCGACGAAGGCGTGGCCTAGGGGCTTCAGGTTTTTTGCCGCCGGCGGTCGGATTTTTTGGCGTTGCCGACGGCTGACAAAGCCCTGTATAAAGCCCTTAACCCTCGGTGTCTGTCGCCTTTGCGGTGAGGTACCTGACGGTCAGGATGACGACGAAGGCGAAGCCTAGGACGAGCACGGAGAGGGCCACGGCGGCGTCGATGTTGCCCTGGAACTCGGCGAAGATGGCGAGCGGTATGGTCTGGGTGACGCCCCGGAAGCTGCCGGCAAAGACGATGGTGGCCCCGAACTCCCCGAGCGCCCGCGCCCAGGCCATCATCGCGCCGGCGACGAGGGCCGGGAAGGCCAACGGCACGGTTACCCTCGTGAAGGCGGAGAGCCGGCCCGCGCCGTCGACGAGGGCGGCCTCCTCCACGTCGCGCCGCACCCCGGCGAACCCCACGGCAGCCTGGCGCACGTAGAAGTGGCCCGCGACGAAGACCTCGGCGATGACGACCGCCGCGGTGGTAAAGGTAACCGTCACGCCCAGCACCTCGAGGTGCTGGCCCACCAGCCCGAACCGGCCGAAGGCCAGCAGCAGCGCGATCCCGGCCGCAGACGGCGGCAGGACCGCCGGTACGTCGACCAGGGTCTCGACGATCTTCTTTCCGGGGAACTCCGCCCGGGCCAGCACGTACGCCGCGGGCGTTCCGACGGTCAGGATGATCGCCATCGAGACCGAGGTGGTCTTGATGCTGAGGAGCAGGGCGTCGAGCGCGACCGGCGAGGCCATTGCCCGCCACGCGTTCTCGCTCGCCGTCCACATCAAGAGGCTGATGAAGGGAAGGCTGATAAACCCGGCGAGCAGCGCCAGCGCCGCGACGGCCAGCCCGGAGGCGAGCGCGTCGCCGGTACCAACACGCCGGAGAAGCCGCCCTGCTCTGCTTCGTCCCTTCATGCGGCGGGCTCGAACCCCCACTTCTCCAGCACGCGCTGGCCCTCCTCGCCCGTTACGAGGTCCACCCACCTCTGCGCCAGCTCTGGCTCCCTCGCGCCCTCCAACGCGGCCACGGGATAAGTCGCGATTATGTTCAGATCCTCTGGAATGGGGACCACCCCCACCCGGTCCCGAATGTCCGGCGTGTGGTCGCTGGCGTAGCCGAACGTCGCGTCGGCGTCCCCCACGGCCACCCGGTTCACCGAAGCCCGCACGTCGGCCTCACGCGAGACTACATTGTTCAAGACGTCCCTCTCGAACCCTTGACCGTACTCCTCCTCGGCCTTGCCGAGTATCTCCAGGGCGTAGTCCGCCGCCGGCACACCCTCCTCCGCGAGCACGAGCCTGACGCCGGGCTCTGCCACGTCCTCGAAGTCCCGTATTCCGGCCGGGTTGTTCTCCGGGATCATGACGACCTCGCGGTTCTTGACGAACACCTCGGGCCCGCCCTCGGTGAGGCCCTCCTCGACCGCCGTGCCCATCTCCTCTTCTGAGGCCGAGGCGAAGACGTCGGCGGGGGCGCCCTGCTGGATCTGGGCGAGCAGCGTCGAGCTGGACTCGAAGCTCTGGCGCACCTCGACGCCGGGGTTCTGCTCCTCGAACCGCCCCGCCAGCTCCCCGAAGGCATCGGTGAGCGACGATGCCGCGAGCACGGTCAGCGTGCCTCCCCCGCCCTCGGACGCGGAGGACGCGCACCCGAGGGACCCCGCGACGACCAGGCAAACCGCCGCCGTGAGGAAGCGCCGACCACCGTGAAGATAGGACATTCGTCTCCGCTCTCTAGCTTCGGGAACCGCCCTTGCATGCTAGAGGGGCCGCGGTCCCCGGTCTTTGTGCAAGCTGCACGAAAACGTCAGGGCTGCTTCTGGACTAGATGTAGGGCTCTACCCGCCCGTCTTTGGCCAGGCGCCTGTAGGCCTCGGCGACGGCGAAGACCTTCTTCACGTACCAGTCGGCGTGGTTGTAGGAGTAGAGGGCGGCGTACCAGTCGCGGGGTGCTCCGCCCTCCTTGAGGTAGCCGGCGGCGGCCGGTATGGCGTCTTCGGGGTCCATGATGTTGGCGTGCCCGTCGCCGTTGCCGTCGACCCCGGACGCGGCCCAGGTGGAGGGCAGGAACTGCATCGGACCCATGGCGCCCGCGCTAGAAGGCCCCATGTTCTGCCCGTGGTTGGACTCCACCTGCCCGACCGCGGCGAGCACGTACCAGTCCCTCCCGAACCCATACTCTCTGGCCGCCTCTTTGTAGAGCTCTACGTACTCCCGTCTGGGCATGGGCGCTACCGGCCTGGCGACGATCTCCTCTCGGGCGAGGCCGAGCTGGTATCCCTTGCCCGCCGTGCCGCCGCCGGTGGCGGGCCTGGACCTCTGGATGCGGGCCCTCTCCGCGGCTTCGAGCTCCTGCAGGCGGGTGGCCGTCCGGTCTCTATCGGACCGGAGATCCGCTATGGACTCGTCGAGGTCCGCCTCCCGGCTCCGCAACTCCTCGGCCGAGGCCCGTTGCTCCTCGATGGCCGCCTGGTAGTCCTTCTCCTTCTGGGAGATCTGGCGCACCATACCCTCGAGCATCTCCCGTGACTCCTCGTAGGCCTCGAGGTCCTGCCTGCCGTCCACCAGCACCCGGGCGACCCCGGCGAGCTGCCCCCCCGTCGCCCCCCGCCCCGAACCGAGCCACGCGTCGATCAGGGCCCCCAACCCCTCCAGGTTGCGGCCCTGGTAGGCGGCGCGCGCCCGCTCTTCGTAGCGGGCCTTCGACTGCCTGTACGACTCCTTCTGCGCGGCCAGCTTCTGCTCCAGCTCCCGCGTCTGCTCCCGCAGCTCGCCCGCCCTGGTCGCGGCCCCGTCCATCCTCGCCTGCGTCTCCCGCAGGTCCTCGCCTACCTCGGAGATCTCCGAGATCCTGGCCTCCAGCGCCGCGTCTTGCTCGGCGACCCGCCCCCGCAGCGACGGAATGCTACCGGCGGAAACGTCCGCCCCCTGGCCGGCGTACTGCTCCTGGGACACCCCCTGGGCCCCAGCGATGCCCGCAGACGACACCAACAGGGCTCCGCCCGCCAGTACCCACATAGCCAGCCTTCGCCCCAACAGTTCTCCTCCCGACCCCTCACGCATAGAGAGCTAAACCGCCGACAGTGTATCCCACGGGGCGAGAACGGGATACAGCAGAGCGGCGAGTCGGAGTGTATAGTAACAATTGTTACTATACGGGGTCGGAGCGTTGGGGCTTAGTGTCTCGGGGTTACGGGGTCTCTCTAGAGGTGAGCAGGGAGACTATGGCCTCGAGTTGTTCGGCTTCGGTGAAGCGGATCTCGACTTTCCCCCCGCGCCTGAAGGACTTGACCCGGACGGGCAGCTCTATGGCCTCGCGGATGATGCGCGACGCTTCGTCGAAGGCCTCGGGGGTCTCGGGGGTCGTGCGGCCCGCCGGCTGGGCCGGTTCGGGCCCGGTGGCCTGCTCCCGTACCAATTCCTCGGTCTGCCGCACCGAGAGCCTCTCGGCCTGGACCCTCTGGGCAAGCCCGACCATCTGGTCTTCGGTTCGCAGGCCGAGCAGGGCGCGGGCGTGGCCTTCGGAGAGCAGGCCCTCCCCGAGCATGGCGCGTATGGGTTCGGGGAGTTGCGTCAGGCGGAGCGTGTTGGTCACGGCGGCCCGGCTCTTGCCCAGCCGGCGGGCGAGCTGGTCCTTGGTAAGGTCGAAGCCGTCCATGAGGGCCTGGTACGCCGCTGCCGTCTCCAGGGGGCTCAGGTTCTCGCGCTGGAGGTTCTCGACGAGTGCCAGCTCCATGGACTCGTTGTCTCCGGCCTGACGGATCAGGACGGGTACCCGGTCCAGGCCTGCCTCCTTGGCGGCCCTCAGCCGCCTCTCCCCCGCTATGAGCTCGAAGCCCCCGGGCGTCGACCTCACCACGAGCGGCTGCAGTACGCCCACCTCTCGGATAGAGGCGGCGAGCTCCTCGATGCCCGACTGGGGGAAAGTCCGTCTCGGCTGGCGTGCGTTTGGCCGGATGGCGGAGACCGGCAACTCGTCGAACTTGAGGCCGCCGACGCCTTCGCCCGTGGCGATCAGGGCGGAGAGCCCGCGTCCGAGGCCGCGCTTACCTACGGCCCATCACCTCCTCGGCCACGGCCTCGTAGGCCTCCGCGCCGGTGCTGCTGGGCGCGTACCGCGTGATGGGCAACCCGAAGCTCGGGGCCTCGCTGAGCCGGACGTTTCTGGGCACTATGGTCTGGTACACCCGGTCCCCGAAAAAGGAGCGGACCTCCTGCGCGACCTGCCGAGACAGGTTGGTCCGCGGGTCGTACATCGTGAGCAGGACCCCTCCCACCTTTAGGGCGGGATTGAGCTCCTCGCGCACCATGCGGATGCTCTGCATGAGTTGGGTTAGCCCTTCGAGCGCGTAGTACTCGCATTGCATGGGGATGAGGACTTCGTCGGCGGCCGTCAGCGCGTTGAGCGTCAGGAGATCCAACGACGGAGGGCAGTCCATGAGCACCCGATCGTACTCGCCCTCGGGCAGCTTCTCCAGCGCCTTCTTCAGCTTGAATTCCCGCGCGAGCGCGCTTACCAGCTCGACCTCGGCCCCCACAAGGTTGATGGTCGCCGGCGCGACCTTGAGGTTTGGCACCGCCGTCTGCAAGGCCACTTCTTGCAGGGGCTTGCCATCGAGCAGCACGTCGTACATGCATCCGTTGGAGTCGGGGGAGACGCCCAGGCCGCTCGTCGCGTTGCCCTGGGGGTCCATATCGACGACGAGGATCTTTTCGCCCTTGTCGGCGAGGTACGCGGCCAGGTTGATGGCCGTCGTGCTCTTGCCCACCCCGCCCTTCTGGTTCACTATGGCGACTACGGTCTTCAATGCCCGCATCTTAACATGACCGTCTAACCCCTTCCCTACCTCGCTCCGAGCGGATTGCGGGCCGGCACTCCGGTCCTCCGCGGATAAATGCCGGACGTCTCCCCGGTCTTCTCCAGTATCAGCAAGCGCCTCTCCCCCTGCTCCACGCCCGACAAGTAACGCACTTTTATCTCTTCGCGCACCCTACCGCCAAGCTCGCCTAGAGCCCGCCCGCCCTCGTCTCGCTCTTCCGCATCCAGGCTCCCCTTCATCGCGACAACAGTACCACCCAGACGCAGCAGCGGAAGGGAATACTCCGCGACGACGGAGAGCCTCGCCAACGCCCGCACCGTGCAGACGTCGTAGGCGGCCCTGTGTTCCTCTTCGCGCGCAGACTCCTCGACCCGCGCGTTCACGACCCTCACGTTGACTAGCCCCAGTTCTTCGGACGCGTAGCGCAAGAACGCGGTTTTCTTGCCGGTCGCCTCAAAGAGCGTCACTTCAGCGCCCGGCAGCATCACGGCTAGCGGTATCCCGGGCAGACCGCCCCCAGAACCTATATCCGCCACCCTCTTCGCCTCGTACAGCGGCCCAAAGAGTAGGCAACTAAGGGAGTCCAGGACGTGCCTCTGCAGGATCTCCCCAAAGTCCCTGGTGCCTATGACATTGGCTTTCTCGTAGCGGGAGAGCAAGTGGGCATAAGCTAGCAGTTGCTTCTCCGCCTCAGGGCTAATATCTACGCCCCAGTCAGATAACTGCCGGTGGAAAATGTCGGGCACCGTCATGGCAACGTTTCACGTGAAACAGCACGACGCGACAAAAGTTTGTCAAGACAAAATCCAGTCGCATCACTGATTTGCAGTGGCAGAGAGGTGGTGTGTTTCACGTGAAACGGAGCGCGCTGGTCAGGCGGGGGAGATGAGGACCCTGCGGGAGTCGCCCGCGCCCTCACTCTCCGTGGTGACCCTCGGGTTATCGCGCAGGAATAAATGCACGACCCGTCTCTCAGCGGGGTTCATCGGTGGCAGTTCGACGGGCCGATCCTCACGCAAGGCTTTGCGGGCGCTTCTGTGGGCCATGCCCTGGAGCGCCTCCACGCGCCGCTGACGGTAGCCCTCGGCATCAAGGACTATGCGAACCCGGGAAGTTCTCGTCCTATTGACGCTCGCGTTGATCAGGTACTGGAGGGCATCGATGGTCTCGCCCTTCTGACCTATGAACAGAGCCGTATCGTCAGTAGAGACGTCCACCGCCACGAAGCCGCCCGCATCGTAGACCTCGACACGGGCCTCGAAGCCCATCGCGTCGAGGAGCACGGTAGCCCGCTCCTCCGTCTCATCCAATGCATCCTGGGGTATCTCCTCAGCGTCTTCCCGGGGCTCCGGCGCGATGTCGGACTCGACCGGCTGGGGCTCCCCTTCGGCGGCGGCCGCATCGGTCGCAGCCGCTTCGGCCGGGACTTCTTCGGTGGGGGGGATCTCCGCCACAGCCTCCGGGGCCGTACGTTCCTCATCGCTCGCGGTGGACGGGGCGTCGACCTCGATGCGGGCGTCCCTCGCGCCGATGCCCAGAAACCCGGAGTTGCCCTGGTCGACCACCCGGTAGGACAGCTCGTCGAGATCTATACCGAGGCGCGTAGCCGCCTTGGCGACCGCTTCCTCCACGCTGGCGGCGTAAAACTCTCTCTTCTCAGTCATTTCTTTTTCTTTCTCCGCTTCCGTTTAGCGACCTTTGCGGCCTGGGCCGCGGTGTCCCCGGAGCCCTTGCCCGAGCTCCCGATGGCGCCGTTGCTACCGCTGCTGTTCGAAGAACCGTTCGAGACCTGCGTCTGTGGCGCACTGGTGCCCGTCGGGGTCTTCGCGCCGGGCGCCGGTCGTTTCCCGGGGCCGTGGTTGTAGATCAGGTAGTTCTGGGCCAGGGTGAACAGGTTGGAGGTGATCCAGTAGACAAAGAGGCCGGCGGGGAAGGAGAGGAGGAAGACCGTGAAGCCTACCGGCAGCAGGCGCATCAGCCACCGCTGCTGCGGGTCCACGTTCTTGAGCGTGATCTCCGTCGCGGCGAGCATCGTGACAGCCGATATGATGGGCAGCAGGTAAGTAGGGTCGGCTTGCGAGAGGTCCTGGAACCATAGGATTCCGCCGTCCACGAAGCTCTCGTACCGGGGCTCCGTCCGGCCGGGGGTCCCACCGAACAGCCGTATAACGTAGAAGATGCCGATAAAGATCGGCATCTGCACGAGGATAGGCAGGCAGCCACCCAGGGGGTTTACGCCCCTGTCCTGGTAGAGCTTCGCCATCTCCTCGCGCTGCTTCTGCGGGTTGTTCTGGTACTGGGCGCGGACCCGATCCATGTCCGGTTTCAGGTCCTGGACCGCGCGCATGCTCTTCACCTGCTTCACGGTCAGGGGGAAGAGCAAGACCCTCACCACGATCGTAAGCATCGCTATGCTCAACCACCACGGGGCGCCGACCGTCTGGTGAAAGAACAGCAGGACGCTTCCGAGGACGTTGACCACGGGGCTGAAGAGATTCTGGAAAAAGTCCGCTATGGCGTTGATCATGCCTTGCAAGCCCCCCGCATATCCTAGTTGCCTACGGCGCCGAGCTTGCGGAGCGCGCGGTCGAACTCCCCGCGCAGATCCTCGAAGGTAGCCTCGCGCGCGGCCGGGCGGGCCGAGACCACTAGATCCAGGTCACCCTCCGCCTCACCGGAAACGACGGCGAAGATCTCGCGCATCCTGCGTCTCAGGGTGTTGCGCACCACCGCGTTACCGACCTTTTTGGATACAGATAGCCCCAGCCGCAACGTCCCGAGCTCGTTCGGGAACGCGTGCACGGAGAAGAGCCGTCCTCTATAAGCGGTGCCCTGCCTGTAGACCCTCTCGAACTCGGAGGAGTCCGTCAGGCGCATACGCTTGCTTCGGGGCACCCGTCAGACTGCCAGGCGCTTCCGGCCCCGGCGACGGCGGGCGGCTATAACCCTGCGGCCACCGACGGTGCTCATACGCTTGCGGAAGCCATGGGTCTTGGCTCTCTTACGGCGGTTCGGCTGATAAGTGCGCTTCATGAGGCTCCTCTGCAAGTGTTCCAGGATGTGCAAACGATCCGACCCAGTATATCCGACGCCCCAACCGCCATCCAGCCGGCAGCGACCTCCAGCGTATGCGCCCCCGGAGCCGCCCCGCAGTGCTTTAACAGGGAAAAGTCCTGCAAATCGACGTCTATACAATAAATGGACCGGGAGACCCCATCTCCACATCCCCGCTCAAACAACGAAGCCTGGGTGTCTCTAACAACTCGATCCGTCGCTTTTCACAGGTTTATCCACAGGCTGTGGATAAACCTGTGGATAATCTTCTAAATGACCTGCAAAACCTAACTTCTCTGCCATGTACTATAGCGCTCGATCGAGGGGTAGGTTACATTCCGTTGCGGGGATGATGCACGCACAGCGGACACG
>JAUJMB010000018.1 GCA_030447045.1 Rubrobacteraceae bacterium
TGCTCCTCGGCAGCCGCATCATCGCCCAGAGGGTGAGCGAGGAGGACCTGCGCGAGGGGTTCCGGGCCGTGGACGACGGGCGCCCCTTCTGGGAGCACGCCGAGGAGGCCGGCTACGAGCCGGGGCGTTGGCGGGAGGCGGCCCGCATCCTCGACGACATGATCGGCTGGATCGAGCTGCACATCGAGCAGGCCCGCGTCCTTCAGGACACCGGCAACCGCATCGGCGTGGTCAACGCGATAGCGGGCTACGTCCACGCCGACGTCACCGTCAGCGGCCGGAGCGACCACGCCGGGGCCACGCCGATGGACTTCCGCCAGGACGCGGGCCTCGTCGCCGCCGAGTGCATGCTCGAGCTCGAGCGGCTCGCGCGCGAGGCGGGGAGGGGCACCGTAGGCACGGTGGGCGAGATAGATCTGCGGCCGAACCTCATCAACGCCGTCCCCGGGGAGGCGCGGTTCTCCCTCGACGTCCGCGGGGTGGACGAGGAGGGCTTCCGCGGTGTCGCCCGCGGTATCGCCGCGTTCGCCGAAGAGGCCGCCGGGAGGCGCGGCATGACCGCCCACTACGCCCAGCGCCAGACCCTGCCGGCGACCCCGCTCGACGGGCGCGTGGTCGGGGCCCTTGAAGAGGCCGCCGAGGCGGGCGGCGAGCCGTACATGGTGATGCACTCGGGCGCCGCCCACGACACCATGAGCATCGCCGGCCGGGTCCCGAGCGCGATGGTCTTCGTCCCCTGCAAAGACGGCATAAGCCACTCGCCGGAGGAGGACGCCGACCCGGCCGACGCCGCCTTAGGAGCCGAGATCATGCTCAACGCCATAAAGAAGTTCGTGGGAGAAGCAACCTAGGGACAGGATTCGCCTGTCAGGAGAGGAGCGTGAAAGAGATGTCCGTGCTGATAAAGGGTGGACGGATCGTGACCGCCGCCGACGACTACGTGGGGGACATATTCGTCGATGACGGGACGGTCTCGCTTATCGGGGCGTCGCTCGACGTGCAGGCCGACAAGGTGATCGACGCCGCCGGCAAGTACGTCATCCCCGGCGCCATAGACCCCCACACCCACATGGAGATGCCCTTCGGCGGGACCGTCTCCTGCGACGACTTCACCTCGGGGACGACCTCGGCGGCCTTCGGGGGGACGACGACCATCGTGGACTTCTGCCTGCAGCAGCCGGGCCAGAGCCTCCCCGACGCGCTCGCGACGTGGCACGAGAAGATAGAGCGCGCAAAGCCCGTCGTCGACGTCGGCTTCCACCTCGCCGTGACCGACCTGAGCGAGGGCGGCACGCTGGAAGACCTGGCCAAAGCCCCCGACGAGGGCGTGACGAGCTACAAGCTCTTCATGGCCTACAAGGGCGCGATCATGGTCGACGACGAGACGCTCTTCAAGACCATGCGGGTCGCCTCCGAAACGGGGGCCCTGATCATGGTCCACGCCGAGAACGGCGACGCCATAGACGTGCTCGTCAAAGAGGCGCTCGCCGAAGGAAAGACCGAGCCCAAGTACCACGCCGCGACGCGCCCGCCGATCACCGAGGGCGAGGCGACGAACCGGGCGATCCAGCTAGCCCGCGTCGCCGGGGCGCCGCTCTACGTCGTCCACGTCTCCTGCGACGAGGCGATAGCACCGATAGCCCGCGCCCGCGCAGACGACTGGTCGGCCTGGGGCGAGACCTGCACCCAGTACCTGTTTATCGACGAGACGGCGCTCGACCAGCCGGACTTCGAGGGCGCGAAGTACGTCTACACGCCGCCGCCGCGCCCGAAGAAGAACCAGGAACTCCTGTGGCACGCGCTCGCCACCGATACCCTCTCGGTGGTCTCCACCGACCACTGCCCCTTCAACTGGGACGGCCAGAAGACCTTGGGTAGGGACGACTTCTCCAAGATCCCGAACGGCGGGCCCGGCATCGAGAACCGCCTCCACATGCTCCACCACTTCGGGGTGCGGGAGGGGCGCATCTCGATGAGGAGGTTCGTCGAGCTCGTCTCGACCAACCCGGCGAGGTTCTTCGGGATGTACCCGAGAAAGGGAACCATCGCCGTCGGGAGCGACGCGGACATCGTCGTCTTCGACCCCGAGAAGCGGCACACGATCTCCGCCGCGACGCACCACTCGAACGTCGACTACAACCTCTTCGAGGGTACGGAGGTCGTCGGCGCCCCCGACGTCGTGCTCGTGCGCGGGCAGGTGATAGTCGAGAACGACGAGCTCGTCGCCGAGCCCGGCGCCGGCTCTTTCGTGAGGCGGGCCCGCTTCGGGGAGGAGCTCCGATGAGCGACGACACGGCGGAGATCTACGAGCGCGCCCGCCTCGGGCGGAGCGTGACGCTCGGCTCGCGCCCGGCCGTGCTCGTCGTCGACTTCAGCCGCGGCTTCACCGACCCGGGCTCCACGATGGGCTCGGACCTCACGGGCGAGGTCGAGGCGACGAAGCGCCTCCTCGCCGCCGCGCGCGCAAAGGGGATACCCGTCGTCTTCACCACCATCGGCTTCGAGGCGAACCTCAAGGACGGCTCCCTCTGGCTCCAGAAGGCGCCGGGCCTAGCCGAGCTCCAGGTCGGCGGCGAGTGGGTCGAGATAGACCCGCGCCTCGAACGCCGGGAGGAGGAGACGGTAATCGTGAAGAAGGGCGCCTCGGCCTTTTTCGGCACGAACCTGCCCTCGGTCCTGGTCTCCCAGAACGTGGACACGATCGTCCTCTGCGGCGCGACGACGAGCGGCTGCATCCGGGCGACGGCCGTCGACCTCCTGCAGTACGGCTACCCCACGCTCGTCCCGCGCGAGTGCGTCGGCGACCGGGCTCGGGGGCCACACGAGGCGAACCTGCTCGACATACAGGCCAAGTACGCCGACGTCGTCTCCGTCGACGACGCCCTCTCCTACCTGGAGGGCGTCGAAGAGAGGGTCGGAGCCGCAAGGTAAGAAGCTTCAGGCAGACGCGAACCGGAGGGAGCGATGGAGAGCTGGAGAAACCGCAAGACCCTGATCCTCAGCCGCACCGACATGATGGGCCTCGTGGAGCCCGGGGAGTACAACGACCGCGTCGAGCACGCCTACCGCATGCACGGCGAGGGCCGCTACTACATGGAGCCCAAGGGCCACATCGTCCTCGACAAGTACCCGGGAGAGTGGGAGGTGATGCCCTCCTACATCGAGGAGCCGGAGGCCGCCGCCTGCAAGTGGGTCTCCATCCGCGAGGAGAACCGCGCCAGGTTCGACCTGCCGACCGTCTTCTCTATCCTGATCTACACCCACCCCGAGACCGGCTTCCCGCTCGCCATCTGCGACGGGAGCTACCACACGGTCATGCGCACCGGCTCTGCTGCGGCCGTCTCCGCGAAGCACCTCGCCCGCCCGGACAGCGCGTCGCTCGCCATCGTCGGGGCCGGGAACATGGCCGAGGGGGTCCTCGCGACCTGCAACGAGGTCTTCGCCTGGGAGAGCGTCCGCGTCTGGAGCCGCTCGCAGGGGACCCTCGACGAGTTCATAAGGGGGCAGCAGCCGCGGTACGAGGGGTTCGAGATCCGGGCCTCGACGGACCTCGAGGAGGTGGTCCGCGGCGCCGACGTCATCGTCACCGTCACGCCCGCGCGCGGCCCGATCGTCGAGGACGCCTGGATCTCGGAGGGCACCCACATCGCGGCTCTCGGCGCGGACAAGGAGGGCGATCAGGAGCTAGATCCCAAGATCCTCACGCGGTCCCGCACCTTTGTCGACGACATCCGCCAGTGCCGGACGGACGGCGAGATCAACGTCCCCTTGAGCGAGGGCGTCATCTCGGAGGACGACGTCGTCGGCGAGATCGGCCAGGTCATCGCCGGCAAGCTCGAAGGCCGCACCTCGGAGGGGGACATCACGGTCTTCGACTCGACCGGCTTTGCCCTGCAGGACTCGGCGACCGTCCCGCTGGAGTACGAGCGCGCGCTCGCCGCAGGGGTCGGCATCGAGAAGAAGATGATCTCGACCTGAAGCCCGTTCTTCAGGTTTCAGGTTTCAGGCTCGGGCCGGACGAATCCACTCGCCGACGACGCCTCGTTGGGGCTTCGCGACGGAGAAGATCGGGGAGGGCTGCTCACCGATGACCGACGCGATCTCCATCGTAGAGGAGGCCCTCGCGCCGCTGGCGGGCAAGCGGGTCCTCGACGTCGGCTGCGGCGCCGGCGCGCTGGCGCGCTCGTTGGCGGCACGGGGGGCGCGCGTTACCGGGGTCGACCCGAACACGGAGGCGCTGGCGGTCGCGCGCGAAGCGGTTCCCGCGGGCACGTTTCGGGCGGCGGGCGCCGAGGCGTTGCCGTTCGCGGACGCCTCTTTCGACGGCGCCGTCTTCCTCAACTCCCTCCATCACGTCCCGGAGCCCGTGATGCACCGTGCCCTCGGGGAGGCTGCCCGCGTCGTAGGACCGGCAGGCCCCATCGTCGTCGTCGAGCCCCTAGCCGAGGGCTCGTTCTTCCTGGCGCTGCGTCCCGTGGAGGACGAGACTGACGTGCGTACCGCCGCGCAGGAGGCCCTCCGCCAGGCCGTCGAGGGCGGGGCGTTCGAGCAGCTAAGGCGTGTCGACTACCTGCGGCGCGAAGTGTTCGAGAGCATGGACGAGTTCCTCGCCCGCGTAGTCGCCGTGGATCCCGCCCGCGCGGCGGTGGTGGCGGGGCGCCGCCCCGAGGTCGAGGCCGCCTTCGGACGCCACGCGCGGGCCGCAGCGGACGGCCGCATGACCCTCGATCAACCCATGCGCGCCCACGTGCTGAAGGCCGACACCTGAAGCCTCCCTAGTACCGTCCGACGAGCAGGCCGCCGTCCACGACGACTACCTGGCCGGTGAGGTAGCGGGCGGCGTCGGAGGCGAGGAAGAGGATGACGTCGGCGATGTCCTCGGGCTCGCCGACCCGGCCCATCGGTATGAACTCGGCGGCCTTCTCCAGGCCCTCGGGGCCGAGGGAGTGCTCCTCGGAGAGCGCCTGGGCGGTCCGGATGTAGCCTGGGGCGATGCCGTTGACCTTTATTCCGTCGCGGGCCAGCTCCACGGCGAGGCCGCGCACGAGGCCGACCACGCCGGCCTTGGCGGCCGAGTACTGGACGTGCTCGTCCCAGCCGTAGGCGACGCCCATGATGGAGGAGACGGCGACCATGCTCCCCCGCCCCCGCTCCCTCATCGCCGGGGCGGCGGCCCGGCAGACCCGCATGACGCCCTTGAGGTCGATCTCGTGCGTGTGGTCCCACTTCTCGTCTGTTAGCTCCGGGAGGGGCACCCTGTGGGCGATGCCGGCGTTCGCGACCACGCAATCGAGCGGCCCGTAGCGCCCTTGGGCCTCGGAGACGACACGCCCCACCTCCTCCGTGCTCGTGACGTCGAGGTGGTGGTACTCGGCCTCTCCGCCGTTCTGCGTGATCTCCGACGCCACCCCCTGCCCTTCGTCGTCGAGCACGTCGGTGACGATGACCCGGTAGCCGTCCTGCGCGAAGGCGCGGGCCGTGGCCGCGCCGATACCGATGCCGGCCCCGGTGATGAGGACCGTCTCCATCCCTGAGTTCTGCATGCTCGCCCCGATCCCCTAGACGATGTCTTCTCCGGCCCTCACAGCATCACGTCCCCCGAGTTCGGGCCGAGCGTCTGCCCCACGTAGAGCGCGGCCCCGTCTGAGGCGAGGAAGGCGACCGTCTCGGCCACCTCCCAGGGCTCGCCGAAGCGCCCGAGGGGGAGGTCCGCCGCCTTGTTGCGGCGCCACTCCTCGGAGAGGCCGAGGACGAGATCTGTGTTGATAGGCCCCGGCGCCACCGCGTTCACCCGGACCCCCTGGGCGGAGACCTCGCGGGCGAGCGACTTCGTCAGGCCGATGATGCCGGCCTTCGCGGCACTATAGTGGCAGAGCTCGACGCCCCCGATCTGGCCGAGCTGCGAGGCGACGTTGACGATCACGCCCCGGCCCGCGGCGAGCATCCCGGGCAGCACGGCGCTCGTGCACAGGAACGTCCCCCTGAGGTGGACGGCGATCATGCGGTCGAAGTCCTCGACGGTGAGCTCCACGAAGGGCTTCTGCTGGCCGTAGCCGGCGTTGTTGACGAGAACCTCGACCGGCCCGAACGCCTCCCGCGCCCTCTCCACCATCTCTCGGACGGCCTCGGGGTCTGAGACGTCGCCGGGGGCGGGGGCGGCCTCCCCCCCTGACTGCCCTATCCCGGCGACGACCTCCTCGGCGCTCGTCGCGTCGAGGTCGTTGACGACGACGCGTTTCCCTTCCCTGGCCAGCTTCTCCGCGATGGCGCGGCCTATGCCGCTGCCGGCGCCCGTGACGAGGGAGACCCTGGAACCTTCGGCCATGTCGAAGCCTCCTTTGCGCCTCTACGAAAAACGGAGGGACGGGCCGAATTGGCCCGTCCCTCTCGGTCCCGGATGCTACGTGGCGACGGTGGAGGCCGCCTCCGTCACCTCGGCCTGCTTCGGGTCCTTCACGTCGCGGGTGCCGAGCATGAGGAAGCCCGAGACGAGCGTCGCGATGGAGCCTGCGAGGAAGGCGGTGAGCACCACGCTCAAGCCTATGCCGGTGAAGAGGCTGAAGAGCCCCGAGCCGACGATCGCGCCCATGGGACCCATGGCGTTCACGAAAGAGGAGCCCGTGCCGCGCACCCGGGTCGGGAACGACTCGCCCATAAAGAACAGGAGCGCCGCGTAGGGCCCGATTATGAAGAAGAGGCCGACGGTGTACATCGTCAGCACGAAGGCCGTCGAGTCGGGCCCGAACAGCATCAGGGTGTAGGCGAGGGAGGAGATGATCCAGCCGCCCGCGATGGTCAGGCGGCGGCCGATGCGGTCGCCGACGAACCCGTGGCAGAGGTAGCCGATGTAGGCCGCCGCGTTCGAGATGACGAGTATGATCAGCGAGCTCGAGAACTCGACCCCCTTGCCCTCCGTGAGCACGGTGGTGCCGAGGACGGCGAAGACCTGGATGCCGATCCAGTTGCAGAGCATCGCCAGGCTTATAAAGATCGTGTGCTTCCTGAGGTCGGGCTCGAAGAGCTGCCTGAAGGTGGACTCTTCGGAGTGGTGGACGTCTATATCGAAGTCCCGCCCGAACGCGACGGCCTCCTCGTGGCGACCCTGCTTCTCTAGTTTCTTGATGTACTTCATGGCCTCGAACTTCGGGGACTCCCGAAGCTTGATGGCGAGCACGGCGATCACGATGGCCGGGAAGGTGGCCACCAGGAAGGTGTTACGCCAGCCGATGGCGGGCAACAGCACCGCGGACAGCGCCGCCCCGAGCAGCACCCCGATCGGCCAACCGCCCTGCACCAGGCTGTAGATAAAGCCCCGCCGCGGGTGGTTGCCGTACATCTCGTTGAGGTAGGTCGCGTTGACCGCCTGCTCGGAGTAGCCGAGGCCGGAGAAGGTCCGCACCACGGTCATGTAGGCCCCCGCGAGGCTCGCCGGCGCCAGGCCCGTGAGGCCGGAGCTGATGGCCGCGCCGACGGTGGCGATCACCAGCGAGGGCTTGCGGCCGAGGTAGTCGAGCATCGGCCCCACCAGCAGCGCCACGAGGATGGTCCCGATCGAGACGAGCGTCAGAATAAAGGTGCCGAACGAAGTCGACCACCCGAACTCCTCGGAGATCACCGGCAGCAACGCACCGAAGAGCGTGTAATCGTACACGGAGAAGACCCAGGCCAGAAAACAGACCACCGAAGAGTAGATCAGCGTCTTGTTTGTTATGTTTCGGTTGATCCTCGGGGCGTCGGCGGGCACGCTACCAGACCCTCCGGTGGAGCCCCCGCCTCCCTGACCCTGTATGTCAGCCATCGTTGTTGCCCTCCTTGACTAGTCCCTCACCGTCCTATAACCCGGCGCTGCCCACGACACCACACCGGGCTCCCAAGCGGCAAGATAGCCAAACCATATTTATTTGTCAAACAAATGCCCTTGCAGGTTGTTCGCTTTGTGATTTGGGGTCTATGGTCGCGCGGTTTCGGCGACAGAAAGCCGGCAGAGGGGGCCAACGCAGCCGGTTTTGCGGGTCGTCTCGGCGGCCCTTCTCTGCCCGGGTAGATCCGGCCACGGCTCGCGTTTCGTCGGCGTGGGGCGGTTCGTCGGGGTCGGGCCGTCGGTTAGGAGCGAGATAAGTCACACAGGATGGGGGGGCCGGAGCGTTTAAGGTGATCGGACGGATATTTCGGATATAGTATTTGTGGCCACCGGAGAGGAAGAAGTTCGAGCATGGCGGGAGACGGTCCGGACGGGACGCGGAAGTCTGGCAAGGCCTACGAACGGATAATCACGCATATTCGGGGCGAGATCTCCTCCAGGAGCCTGCGCCCGGGCGATAGGCTGCCGCCGGAGATGGATCTGGCCCGGTCCCTCGGGGTCAGCCGGCCGACGGTGCGGGAGGCGCTCAAGGTGCTGGAGTCGCAGAACGTCTTGAGGAGCTCGACGGGCCCCACCGGCGGCACGTTCGTCGAGGCTATCGATGGGGCGGGCGTGGCGGAGTATCTGACGGACTCCATATCCCTGCTGATAGACGTGGGCGAGCTTACGCTCGAAGAGTTGTGGGGCGCCAGGGAGATCACGGAGGTACCGGCGGCGGAGCTGGCCGCCCGCCGGCGGACGGAGCAAGATATGTTCGTGATCGAAAAGACGGTGGAGATGGACGAGCGTAAGGAGGGCATAGCCATAATCTCGGACATCTCCTTTCACAGGGCCGTCGCGGAAGCCTCCAAGAACAGGATGCTCAGCTTGTTCGCGAGTTCCACCCACATGACCATAAGAGCGCTGCACGAGCTTTACACCGTGCCGGAGAGCGTCCTGCCCGAGGTCAAGCGTGTCTCCCAGCAACAGCACCGCTCCATCTACCAGGCCATCTCGGACCAGGACGCGGCCCTGGCCGCCTCTCGGATGCGGGAGCATCTACAATTGTCTTACGAGGTCTACAGACAGGCCGTACCCAGAGGGGGCACGGGCACGACCCGATCCAACCTTCGGCCGCGATAGCGGCACCGACGAGGAGCATGAGTTTGCGCAAGATCCGGGCCCCACACCACCCCAGTCGTTCGCCGATTACCGAACTCGCCTCCCCTCTGCTACGCCGGGTTCCGGGTCGGGTATGGGGGGCCTGGTGACCCTCGTATCGTACGCCTTATGGCCGCTTCTGACCCTCGTGATAGTGGCCCTCTGGTTTGCTGCGACGCTGGACATCGTGCTCTACAGCGGTGGCGAAGCGTTTACGAAATGGAAGCTGCTGTGCATGGCCGTTCTCGTCTCGGCCGTCGCAACCGCCGGCGTTGCCAGCATCGGGGGGGTCTTCGGCGGTCAGCGGTTCGACACCGTAGCGAGGGCCAACTCGGACGAGGCCAAGGTTTACGAGCAAGATCCGAACCGCGCCTATCTTTTCAGCTTCGGCCTGGAGCACGCTTCTTACACGACGCCCGCCAAGTCGACGACCACAGAGAAGCAGACACGACACGACTAGTCGCGGCCCGTGGATTTAGGGGCGGCGCGCGTGGGGATTCGAGCCGGGCCGGCCCGACCTATCTAGAGCGATAGGTCTCTCTTCTCTCCGAAGTCTGGGGGGACGCCGCTTACCGCGAGGCGGAACCAGTACGCCTCGAAGTCGTACCACAGGTCCTCCTCGGGCAGTTCGGTGTGGCTGACAGGCAGCTCGACGACCTCGTGTGGGCCGCCGAGATGTCCGGCGATGGCGTGGACCGTGGGGGCCGGCACCACGTCGTCGAGGAGGCCCAGGCCCACGAGGGTGGGACAGCGGACTTCGGCGGCGAAGTTCATCGGGTCGAAGTAGGAGAGGACGGTCATCAGGTCCTCCTCGCGCTCGGGGTGCGCCTCCAGGTAGCGGTTGATCTCATCCCCCGAGCCCCCTTTGACGAGGAACCGGCGGCCCTCGGCCCACCCGAAGCTCGGCACCGCAACGACGAGGAGATCCGCCGCGTGTAGGATGGCTTCGGCCATAACGGCCAGGCCCCCGGCGAAGCTCCTGCCGTGCAGGACCGTGCGCGAGATGGCGGGGGCGCCGAGCAACCCTCTGCCGACCTCGACCGCGCGCGCGTAGTCGCACACAGCACCCCGCAGCACGTACCTCTCGGGCGACTCTATGCCCGTCAGGACGTACCCCCAGGGCGACGGCTCCGGCAGCGCCTCCCCCGAGCGCCCGTAGCCGCGCGCCTCGACGCCGACAACGTTGAGCCCGGCCCTGGCCCAGCGCCACATGGGTTCGAGGTCCCCTTCGTACCCGTGGCCGTGCACGACGAGCGGCCGCGGCGCGCCGTCCTCGTGGCGGATGACGTACCCCGAGACGCGCGCCCCGTCCAGGGAGTCGAAGGCCAGCCGTTCGAAGCGGAGTGCGCCGTCTTCCGACCCGAGCGGCTCGCGGGAGACGTCGGGGGCGACGCGCCCGAGCTCCGCCCGGGTCTTCTCCCAGAACGCCCCGAAGTCCGGGGGACGCGTCGGCGCGGGGGGCGGCACCGGGCCGTGCGCCGCCTCGGGTCCCTCGTCCTCGCGCCGCCCCGGGGGGCGGGTCAAGGAGAGACCCGGCGACCGTTTAGGGGCCCGGACGCCAGCCGCACGGCCTCGCGGACGTGTTGGCGGAAGGGCGCGTAGACGCGGTCGTCGACGAACCGGCGCAGCGCCTCCCTGCCGGGGTTCGCGCCCAGGTGCTCGGAGAGGCGGAACGGTTCGTGCACCACCGCCACCGTCCGGGTGCGCGTGAGCTTCTTGTCGAAGTTCGCGACGGCTATCGGGACGACGAGGGGCTCCGGCCTGACGCCCGCCGCCAGGTGGAAGGCGCCGGTCTTGAACGGCAGGGGCGAGTTCTCCGTCTCGGTGCTCGTGCCCTCGGGGCAGATGACGATGTTCCGGCCGTTCCTCAGGTTCTCCTCGGCGGTGTCCAGGAACAGCCGGCGGCGCTCTTCGGGGGAGACGCTCGGGTCGTCCGTGGGGTCCACGTAGCCGGAGTAGACGTAGATGTAGCCGAGCCGGTCGTAGAACTTCTGGTGGCCGTACTCGCCCGGGTCGGACTTGCGGACGACGCGCACCGGCGCCTCGCCGTACTTTTTGAGCAGGATCATGGACGAGACGAAGTGCGTGTCGAGCGTGAGGATAAAGGCGTTCGGCAGCAGGTTGTCCAGGTGGTTCGAGAGGTGGTTCATGACGAAGATGTGCCCCGGCTCGTCCGGGAGGTTCTCCTCGCCGCGGACGACGTAGGCGGTCTCCTCGAAGAGCTCGGCGAACTTCTCGCAGCTCTTGCGGCGGAGCTCCTCCGGGCTCATCGAGGGGGGGGCGCCGGCGACCAGGTCGTAGATCTCCTGCAGCCCGCGGAAGATCCGGACCTCCCGCCAGACCTCGTCCAGAAGGTCGGAGATCTGGGCTGCCAGCTCGCGCTCGACCTCGTCGCCACTCCCCTTGAGCACCTCGAGGGTGCGGTGCGCGTCGTCCAGGGTGAGGCGGTGCTCCAGGTAGTGGGGGATCTTGTGCAGCGCGGAGGTGACGCTTAAAGTGGCGGCGTTCTGGTCGAGGAGGGCGCGGACCGTCCGCGGCACGTTCCCGTAGCGGGCGGCCACGAGGCGCGTCCGCGTCATGCGCAGGTGGTTCCCTATGAGCCACAGCACGCGGCGCATAAAAGCCAGGCCGAAGTCCGGCCGTTCCTCCGCGTACGCCTCGAAGAGGTCCCTCGCCAGCACCAGCATCTCGGTGCGCTCGCGCGCGACGGCGGTCGCCCGGTAGCGGTGCGGCTCCACGAGGGAGGCCCAGCCGACGGGGTAGCCCCGGTGGCCGACGAGGTGGGGCAGGGTATGGCCCTCCGTCTCGGGGCCCGCCTCCTCGACCGGGACCCCGAGCTCGGCGCCGGCCTTTGCGAAGGACAGCTCGATCTTGCCGCTGTCGAGCACGTAGAACGCCGTTGCGGGATCCCCCTGCCTTATCACCAGCTCCCCCGGCTCGAACGTCTCCCTCCACGCATGGGCGGCGAAGTGCTCGAGGTGCTCGCGTTCGAACCCCTCGAAGAACGGGGACTCGCGCAGGAGCTCGAGGGTGTTCATGCCCCGTCCGGGAGGGTCGGGGTCTCCGAGAGAAAGGTGACGGCCTCTTCGAGCCGGTGGTCCACCGCGGCGGCGACCTTCTTCAGGATCCGGTAGCCCAGGTACGGGTCTTCCCGGAAGACCTCCTCGAAGGCGTCGCGGGGGAGACGGATCATCTCGCTGGCCTCCTCGCACCTCGTCGAGGAGGTGTACCGGTAAGGGGGCTTGAACGCCGACCAACCCGCGACGAGGCTCCCCGGGTCCCGCTGCACGCCCATCAAGAGGTCGCCCACCCCCTCGAAGTAGACCAGGTCCTGCGCCGCCCCACAGAGGAGGAAGTACACCCCGCGCGCCTCGTCGTTCTGCCGCACGACTACCGCGCCTTGCTCGAAGCGCCTCTTCGCCGCCGACGCCGCCAGCCGCTCGCGCGCCCAACCCGGCAGGCCCTCGAAGAAGCGCAGTTCGGCCAGATCCCCGGCCGTTACCTCCGCTGATAGCCGCGTGTTCGCGTGAGCCTCACGGTCTTGGTCCACTTTGGTGTCCTCTCCCGAACCCCGCCCGGACGACGCCAGAAAACCCTAGCACGGATCTTATAGGAGACCGCATCGGGGGGCCAACCTTCGGCACGGCTTCACGACGACGGTCCGGCATGCTACCCAATGGCGGCTGGGCGATCGCTGCGTGTACTTCGATTGGCCTGTAGCCGACGCCCTCAATCACCTTTGCTCAGCAGCTCTTCCAGGTAGCCGGTGTGGTACTCGCCGGAGCGGAATGCCTCCCCTTCGAGGAGCCGCAGGTGGAGGGGGATGGTGGTCTTGATGCCCTCGAGGCGGTACTCGCGCAGGGCGCGGCTGGCGCGGCTTATGGCCTCCTCGCGGGTGAGGGCCCAGACGACGAGCTTGCCGACCATCGAGTCGTAGAACGGGGGGATCTTGTAGCCCTGGTAGATCGCCGAGTCCACCCGGACGCCGGGGCCGCCGGGCACGTCGAGAAAGGTGACCTCCCCGGGCGAGGGCATAAAGTCCTGGTCCGGGTCCTCGGCGTTGATGCGGAACTCCATCGCGTGCCCCACCATCGGCACGTCCTCCTGCTTGAGGCTCAGGGGCTCGCCCGCGGCCACCCGGACCTGCTCCTTTACCAGGTCCACGCCCGTCAGCATCTCCGTGACCGGGTGCTCGACCTGGATGCGCGTGTTCATCTCGATAAAAAAGAACTCTTCGCCCTCGACCAAAAACTCCACGGTCCCGGCGTTCGCGTACCCGGCCTCCCGGGCCAGCCGGACTGCGGCCTCGGTCATCTTCTCGCGCAGGTCGGGGCCTATGCCGGGCGACGGGGCCTCCTCCAGCACCTTCTGGCGCCGGCGCTGCATCGAGCACTCGCGCTCGTACAGGTGGATCACGTTGCCCTCGTGATCGGCCATAATCTGCACCTCGACGTGACGCGGTGCTGCGAGAAACTTTTCGAGGTAGAGCGTCCCGTCCCCGAAGGCGGCCTCGGCTTCGCGCCTGGCGACCTGCACGGACTTGCGCAGCCCCTCCTCGTCCTGGGCAACCCGGATGCCCCGTCCACCGCCGCCAGCCGCTGCCTTCACCATGATCGGGTACCCGATCTCCCCCGCCGTCCGCGCCGCCTCGTCCGCAGAAGAGGCGTCCTCCGAGCCCGGCACTACCGGCACATCGGCCTCCCTGGCCAGCCGCCGCGCGGCGGACTTGTTGCCCATCTTCTCGATGGCCTCGGCCGAAGGCCCGATAAACGCAAGCCCGGCCTCCCGGCACGCGGCCGCGAAAGAGGCGTTCTCCGCGAGAAAGCCGTAGCCGGGGTGGACCGCCTCGGCCCCCGTCTCTCTGGCCGCGCCTATAAGCGCCTCGATGTTCAGGTAGCTCTTGCGGGCCGGCGGCGGGCCGATGTTCACGGCCTCGTCGGCGTGGCGCACGTGGAGGGCGCTCTCGTCGGCGTCGGAGTAGACGGCGACGGCCGCCACCCCGAGCTCCTGGCAGGCGCGCACCACGCGGAGCGCGATCTCCCCTCGATTGGCAACCAGAACCTTCCCGAACATAACCCCACCCTCCTGCGAGCCGCCGCAACCGGGGCTCCATATTAGCCGCGCCCCGGACCCCGCGCCCCGTCAGGTTCGGGAGGCGGCGATGGCCGGGGCCGCGGCCACGGCTACGAGCGCCGCCAGAAAGACCTTCACGAGATCGAAGACCACGAAGGGCAGAACGCCCTGCGCGACGGCCACCGCCGGCGGCAGGTCGGTCGCAACGGAGAGCCAGGCCGCCCCGATCACGTAGATAACGGCGAGTGCGGCAACACCCCACAGGACGCTCGACGTCAGCGCCCGGCGGCGGGCCGAACGGGCGACGGCGTACGCGGCGAGGCCGGCCACGGCGGCAGCGATGGGGTAGGAGAGGAGGTACCCACCGGTGGGGCCGAAGATGACGCCGAGCCCGCCTCTGAAACCGGCGAAGACCGGCACGCCGACGGCACCCACCAGGACGTAGATCGCCTGGGCCAGCGCCCCGTAGCGCGAGCCGAGCAACAGCCCGGAGAGGACGACGGCCGGCACCTGCAGCGTAAAAGGCACGGGGGAGAAGGGCAGCGGGATGGTTATCTGGGCCGCCACGGCGGTGACGGCCGCCATAAGCGCCACGCGGGTCATCATCGCTACGTTCAAGCTCGCCCCCTCGCTCGTGTCCGGGCTCCCTTTTAGCATCTATTGACCGAAAAATCCGGCGTCTGTAGTATTGCGGCACTGTCCAGGGGAAGGCGGGGTGCAACCAGATATGAGTGCCGGCGTGGGGACCGAGCTTCCGCAAGCGCGCTACAGCTACGGGGGGGACGAGTTCGTCTTTGTCGAGCTGGCCGAGGCGATGAGCCTGAAGGTCAACTTCCGGGCCATGGCCATCACCAACAGGCTCAAGGAAGAAGCCATCGAGGGCGTGATGGACATCTGCCCCTCCAACGCCTCGTACATGGTCCGTCTCGACCCCGACGTGCTGCATCCGGACGATCTGATCTCCCGCCTCAAGGGGATAGACGAGGAGGTCGGAGACATTCAGGGCTTCGAGCTCCAGACGCGTGTCGTGGACGTGCCGGTGATGATGGAGGACCCCTGGACCCACGAGACCCTGATGCGCTTCCGCGACCGCCACCAGGACCCGGACGCGACCGACCTCGAGTACTCCGCCCGTATAAACGGCTACGACTCCAAAGAGGACTTTATCGCGGCGCTGCTCGGCTCGCCCTGGCTCGTGACCATGATCGGGTTCGTGCCGGGCCTGCCCTGGTGCTACCAGCTCGTCCCGCCGGAGGAGCAGGTCGAGGTGCCCAAGTACGTCAGGCCCCGCACCTACACCCCCGAGCGGGCCTTCGGCTTCGGGGGAGGGTTCGCGGTGGTCTACTCGGTCGAGGGCGCCGGCGGCTACCAGCTCTACGGCCTCGCCCCCGCCCCGGTCCTCGACGTAAAGCAGGAGCTCAAAGACTTTCAGGACTCCATCGTCTTCCCGAGGCCCGGCGACGTCTTCAACTACCGCGGCATAGACCGCGAGGAGTTTGACGAGATCCGCGGCCGTGTGGAGGACGGCAGCTTCGAGTACAAAAAGAAGGATTTCGTCTTCCAACCGGACCGCGCGCTCGAGGACCCGCACGCCTACAACAAGGAGATCCTGGGGGTGCTCTATGACGATTAGGGTCAAGAGCCCCGGGCTGCTCACCACCGTCCAGGACACGGGCCGCTTCGGCGAGTACGCCATAGGGATGCCGCCCTCCGGTGCGATGGACGTCTTCTCCTACCAGATCGGCAACTACCTGGTGGGCAACGAGGAGGGTGCGGCGGGGCTGGAGATAACGTACTTCGGCCCGGAGCTGGAGTTTACCGAGGACGCCGTCATCGCCGTCACCGGGGCCGAGATGCCGCCGAAGATAAACGGGGAGGAGGCCCCGACCTGGGAGGCGCTCGCCGTGCGGTCCGGGGACGTGCTCACCTTCGACTACCTCCAGAACGGCGCGAGGTCTTACCTGGCCGTGGCTGGCGGGATAGACGTGCCGGTCTTTATGCACAGCCGCTCGACGTACACCCTGATCGGGCTCGGCGGCCACGAGGGAAGGGCGCTGAAGGAGGGCGACGAGCTCGCGCTCGGCGAGGCCGGCGACCGCTCGGGGCGCGTCGGGATGGCCGTCCCCGAAGGGCAGGTCCCGCGCTACTCCAAAGAGACGGAGCTGCGCGTCATCATCGGGCTGGCCAGCTACCGCCTTACCGAGGAGAGCATGGAGGAGTTCCTGGGCACAACGTGGACGGTAACTCCCGACGCCGACAGGGTCGGCTACCGCTACAGGGGCGGGGAGCTGGCTTTTGTCGAGCGCGAGCAGCCGGCGGGGGCGGGGGCGGACCAGGCCAACGTGGTGGATTTCGGCTACCCGATAGGCTCCATCCAGGTGCCCGGGGGCGTCGAGCCCATCGTGTTGATGAACGACGCCGTAACCGGCGGGGGCTACGCGACCATCGGCACCGTCATAAGCGCGGACCGCGACAAGCTCGCCCAGACCAAGACCAACGACAAGACCAGGTTCCGCTCCGTCGATCTCGACGAGGCGCTCGCGGCCCGCGAGCACCGGCGCAAGCAGATGGCGGAGATCCAGCAGGCCCTGGGCTAGGCGGGGCAAGCGAGCATGGCCCACATAGACTTTAACTGCGACATGGGCGAGAGCTTCGGGCCGTACAGCTTCGGCGCCGACGAGGAGCTGATGCGCCACATCACCTCGGCCAACGTCGCCGGCGGCTTCCACGCGGGCGACCCGCGCGTCATGGGCAAGACCGTGGCGCTCGCCAAAGAGCACGGCGTCGCCGTCGGCGTGCACAACGGCTACGGGGACCTGGTCGGTTTCGGCCGCAGGGAGATAAAGGCCACCCCCGAGGAGATACGGGACGAGTTGATCTACCAGCTCGGGGCCCTGCGCGAGTTTGCCCGGCTCCACGGCCTGGAGGTCCAGCACGTCAAGCCCCACGGCGCCCTCTACATGGTCGC
>JAUJMB010000121.1 GCA_030447045.1 Rubrobacteraceae bacterium
TCCTGGCTCCTTCCGGAGGAGGTGGCGGGGGTGATCCTCTTCCTCGTCTCCGAGGGAGGAAGCATCGTGACCGGCAACCTCATAACGTTAGAGAAGTAGGGTTGGACGATCAGGGCTCCCGACTTCTTGTCGGAGGTAAGGCCCCGTTCTAGGAAGGGGTCGTTGGTCTCCTGCCCCAGAGCGAGCGCGGAACGTAGGCCACCAGGAGCACCGCGAGGCTGACCACGCCTAATAGCAGCGGCGTCCGCTGCTCGGGGATAAACGCCATCGCCACGACTATCGAGATCATGCCCAAGATGGCGAGGATCGTCAGGTACGGGTAGGCCCACATCTTGACGCGCAGGCGCTCCGGGTCCTCCCGCTCGAGCGTCCTGCGCAGCCGCAGCTGGCTCACCGCGATGAGCAGGTAGACAAAGATCGCGACCGTGCCGTAGGAGCTGACGAGGAAGGCGAAGACGGTGTCGGGGGAGAGGTAGGACATAACAACCGCGACGTAGCCGAAGGCGGTCCCGGCCAGGATGGCCCGGATCGGAACCCCGTTGGGGGCGAGTTTGGACATGCCCCCCGGCGCGTCCCCCTTCCTCGCCAGGGCCATAAGCATCCTCGAGGACACGTAGAGCCCGGAGTTCAGGGCGGAGAGCACGGCCGTCAGAACTACCGCGTTCATGATGTGGGCCGCGCCCGGGATGCCGATGGTCTCCAGCGCGCTGACGTAGGGGGTCTTTATCCGGTCGTCGTTCCACGGGATGATGGTCACGACCAGGATGATCGAGCCGACGTAAAAGAGCAGGACCCGCCAGATCACGGACCCCGCCGCCCTTGAGACGGCCCTCGCGGGCTCCGCCGACTCGGCCGCCGCTATCGTCACTATCTCCGCCCCGAAGTAGAAGCCCGTCGCAGCTACGGCGCCCGCGAGGACCACCCCAACGCCGTTGGGCGCGAAGCCGCCGTGGGCGGTGAGGTTGGAGAAGCCGGCCTCGGCCCCCGGCCACAGCCCGATCACGTACAGGCTTCCCAGAAACAAGAACACCACGATGGCGGCCACCTTGATGGAGGCGAACCAGAACTCGAACTCGCCGAAGTTGCCGACGGAGATGAGGTTGGTGGCGGTAAAGATCAGCATCAGCACCAGCGTGAACACCCACGACGGCATGTCGGGCAGCCAGAACTGCAGCAGCGTCGCCCCCGCCACCGCCTCGAGCGCGACCACGATCACCCAGAAGTACCAGTACATCCAGCCGGTGAGGAAGCCGGCCAGGTCCCCCATGGCCAGCCGGCTGTACTCGTAGAACCCCCCGATCGCCGGGTAGGCCACGGCCATCTCCCCGAGCATGCGCATCACGAGGATCACGAGCAGGCCCGTTATCAGAAAGGAGCCGATGACGGCGGGGCCCGTGCTGTTGACGACCACCCCGCTCCCGACGAAGAGGCCGGCCCCGATGACCCCGCCGATGGCGATCATGCTCATGTGCCTCTGCTTTAGGGCGTGCTGCAGCCCGCTCTGCCCTTGCTCTCTGTCCTGCAGTTGCTGTGCCATGTTCCTCCTCTGCCCTTCCCCGACTGCTCGGGGAAGGAGCAGCGTCACTGGATAGTTTGTCGCGGCGGGGTGTCCTGCCGACCATTGACCCTCACGGGCGGTGATCAACTTACTCGTCTCGTCCGTCCTGCCCGTTCGCCCTCTTGGTCCCCACAAACCTCTCGAGCCCTTAGACCGGGCCACCGCCGCAGGGAAGAGATTAGCCAAGGACGAGAGCCGACAAAGCCCTCTGCTCGGGCGACCGTATCCGCTTGATGCCGCGGGGCTGGGGCACGGAACGCTCGCCGGCCCGACCGAGGCCCCGGGTCACCCCGGTCATACGATCAAGAGCATGCCCGCGCGTGGCGGCCACCGGTTCCTTCGGGGGCCTCACGACGAGCCTTCGCCTTTCCTGAGGGCCTCGTACAGTTCTTTGAACTCGCCGGTCATCAGCCCGTGGGGCGCCGGCATCTGGACGAGGGATATGGCCCACCGCTCGTTGCCTTCGACCAGCACGGGCCCCTGCTCGGAGATGGCGATGTCCCAGCCGACGGATCTGACCCACGGAAACGCGGCGGCCGCGCGGAGCGCGAGGTCCTTTACCTCGGGCCAGTAGGGCAACCGGAGCCCGACGAACGAGGCCTCGGCGCCCTGCAACACGGTGACGTAGTCGAGGTCGCCGCGCGTGCGGCCCCTGCCCAGAGCGCCGGAGTCGAGGTCGACCCAGGCCCCCACCGCGTTGTGTATAAGGTGGTCCACCCCGACGGGGTTCGCCTGAAGCTTAAAGACCGCCGCGATGATCCTCGGCTCACCTTCGAGCGTGACGATCGTCTGCACCCTGACGCAACAGAGCGTGGGCCCGATGAGCTCGGTGAGCTCCGGGTGCTGTTGGATTCGCTCCTCGATCAGGTACGAGCGCGTGTCCGCCCCGGGGTTGCCGGCCTTGAGCGCGGCGTCCTCCTTGGCGTGGGCGACGAGCCGCTGCGCGTCGTACACCTCACCGTCGAGGGTCACTGGCCTACCGGGGTCACCGTCCGCCCGGCCGACAAAGACCAGCACCTTGTGCCCCTCCGCGCCTTCGACGGGCTTGAAGACGAACTCCCCGACCCCGGAGGTCCGCAGCCAGGCGTCGAGGTCCGCTGCATCCCTGAGCCTCTGGCCGTCGATCGTATACCCGAAGACCGGGTCGTAGACCCCGTGAGCCTTCGCGACGGGGAACCCCAGCGAGCCGAAGAAACGGTTAAACACGAGCTTGTTGTCGTAGATGCCGCGGTATTTCTCGGGCGCCAGGAGCGACCACAGACGGACGTTCTTCTCCCCGCGATCTTCGGAGTAGTAGTCGTCCGCCAGGTAACTCTTCTTGTCCTCCCACGAGAGCCCGGGCTCGAACAGGCGGTACAGGTAGTAGGAGTAACGGTTTATGCCGTGCAACCTCTCCAAGAGCGTCTGTTCCGCCAGGATCTTGAAGGCGTTGAGGCCGTTCTCCGACGCGACCTCCCTTGCTTGCCGCCAAGCTTCTACGGCCTGCCGCGGTTCGCGCGCGACCCTCCGCGGTAAGGCCCGGAGATCCCGAAGCGTCGGTTTTCTCAGGTTCGCAACCATTCGTCTCCCCAATCCCCTGCGCGGGCCTCCCACCGCGCGACCCATAGTGGACACGCCGCGCTCGGTCTCCCCGTGTCCCAGCAAGCTATTGCTCTTACCCCGTAGCGCCGAGCGGCTAACTTCGCCCGCGTTCCCCGCGAACTCGTCCGGCAGAGTCGAGTACAGCTGCGGAGACCGGGAGTGCGTCGACCGGGTCTACAAGGTTGCGAACCCTACCGTGCTCGCCTACGAGGACGGCGATCTGGAGATTGATAGATGGTTTGCGCCTACTGTTCCTTGAAGTGGCAGGCCTCCACCTTAGTGGAGGTCCGCAGTTACAACACCCGCCTTCGAGTTTCGTGCCGTGCTTACTAACGATACGGGCATAGAGGTAGAACTAGACAGGGATTAGGTAAAGGCGGCGCGGCAGGAGGGGTTCACGGGGCTTCGGCTCCGGGGGGTTCTGCGAACTTCGCCTTCGGGGGTTCGATGCTCGGGGGCCATAGTGGCCTGGACGTCCATCCCAAGCCCCGCTCGATGCTCGGGCTAGCCGTCGATCTCTACCTCCGCCTCGCAGTTGACGGGGGCGTTCAACGGGATCGTCATCCCTATGGAGGAGCGGGCGTGCGCCCCCACTTCGGGGCCGTAGAGCTCGAGGATGAGGTCCGAGTAGCCGTTGGTGACCAGCGGCGTCCGGTCGAAGCCGGGAGCCGCGTTGACCATGGCGAATACCCGCAGCCACGCGCTGACTCGGTCGAGGTCGCCGAGGGCCCGCTTGAGGCTGGCGAGGTGGGCCAGGGCGACCCGACGGGCTGACTCGTAGCCCTCCTCGGCCGAAACCTCGGCGCCGACCTTGCCGAGCGGCGCGGCGACCGAACCGTCCGCCTCGAGGGCGATGTGCCCGGAGACGTAGGCCCGGTCGCCGCGCACGCGCACCCAGGAGAAGGGCATACGGAGGCCTTCGGGCACCCGCATCGGTTCCGGCAGCACTAGGCCGAGTTCCTCAAGCTTGGCTTCCACACGCATGGTCCGTTACCTCCCCTTACAGACCTTCGACGACAACAAACTGCGTAACGGCGGCCTCTTGGCGCAGCCGCTTGAGCGGGGCGTACTCCGGCGAGTCGTACCACTCGCGCAAGCGCGCCATGCTCTCGAACTCCAGGACGACCAGACGCTCGGGGTTCCACTCGCCCTCTAGCGTCTCGAGAGCGCCCCCGCGTGCGAGGTACCTGCCCCCGTAGCTGGCGATGGTGGCCGGCGCCTCGCTCCTGTATTCCTCGTAGCGGACAGGGTCAGTGACCCTGACGTTAACGACTGCGTACGCTGCCATTGCCCTTACTCCTTTGCTCCTCTCCTACGGTTGTAGCCGATCTTACCTTTGGTTAAAGCTTGGCGCTTTGCCTCCCTTTGGTCTTTATTCACCCAACCTCCTAGAAGGTAGATTCCCCGAAGTCGGCGGCGCTTCCGCCGTGAGAAGTCCGTGGAATAGTCCATCTGGGGGATACGCCGGGCTTCGCCACGTGGCATCGTGCCCGTGTTGGAAGGCTACGGCCCCCGGTTCCCCGGCGGGCCGGGAAGGAGGTCGACCCTTGTCGGACGTGGAAGGCAGGACGGCCGCGGGGATGGTGGCCGAGGCCAAGGGACGCGTGGAGAACCTCGGCCCCGAGCAGGTGGCCGCCGAGGTTGAGGGGGGCGACGTGGTTCTCGTGGACATCCGCGAGGACGACGAGCGCCAACGCGACGGGGCCATCCCCGGGGCGGTGCGGGCCCCGAGGGGCATGCTCGAGTTCTGGGCGGACCCCACCAGCCCCTACCACAGGGAGGAGTTCGATCCGGCGCGGCGGACCGTCCTCTACTGCGCCTCCGGGGGCCGCTCGGCGCTGGCCGCCGACACCCTGCAAGGGATGGGCTACGCGAAGGTCGCCCACCTCGACGGGGGCATCAAGGCTTGGAAGGAGGCCGGCAACCCCGTGGAGGAGGTCCGGCCCGGCTAGGGAGCCCGTCGGCCTTGCATGCCGCGGAGAGGCGCGGGGGCGTCCACCGTGCGACCCCCGCGCCCCTCCATTACGCACCGAAT
>JAUJMB010000122.1:0-3574 GCA_030447045.1 Rubrobacteraceae bacterium
GTCATCCTGATCGGGGTGGTGGGCTTACTCCTGGGAGAGCAGTCGCTGCTCGGCCTCGTGAACATAGATATCGTGGAGGACATCGTTCATCTGGTCACGGGCGGCCTTCTAGCCTACGTGGGCTTCGGGCAGCGGGACGAGGGGCTCGCGCGCAGCGTGGTCGGCGGGTTGGGCGTAGTCTACCTACTGGTAGGCTTGCTCGGCTTCGTCATACCCTTCCTCTTCGGACTGCTCCCCCACGGCTACAGCATCGTCGACAATATCATCCATCTGGCGTTGGGCGTCGCCGGCATCGCGGTCGCGTTCTCGTCGCGGGGCGGCGCGACGGCGAGGGCTTAGGGCCTGACGGCTGTGGTCCACCGTGAGATTTCAGGAGATCCCGATGGTTGACGCCCGGGCCGACAACCCCCGCATCCTCTCGGCGGCCACGGCCGTCCCGCCCCACCGCGTGGAGCAGGGGGACACAAAAGAGTTCGCCCGCCGGCTTTTCGCTGGGAAGTTCCGGGATCTGGAGCGGCTCCTGCCGATCTTCGACAACGGTGAGATAGCGACCCGCCACTTCTGTCGACCGCTGGAGTGGTTCGGGAGGGAGTGGTCGTTCCCCGAGCGGAACGCCCTATACGTGGAGCATGCCCTGGAGCTCTCGGAGAAGGCCGCACGCCGCTGCCTGGATCGGGCGGAGGTGAAGCCGGAGGAGGTGGGGGCGCTCTTCTTTATCTCCACCACGGGCATCTCTACCCCAAGCCTGGACGCGAAGCTGCTCTTCGAGCTGGGCCTCAGCCCCAACCTCAAGCGCGTCCCGGTGTGGGGATTGGGGTGCGCCGGAGGGGCGGCCGGGGTGGCTAGGGCGGCGGACTACGCCCGCGCGTATCCGGAGGAACTGGTGCTGGTGGTCGCGGTAGAGCTATGCGGCCTTACTTTTCAGGTCGGGGACTTCTCCAAAAGCAACCTGGTGGCGGCGAGCCTCTTCGCTGACGGGGCCGCCGCCGTACTGCTCGGCGCGGGGGAAGGACCGGAGGTCCTGGGCAGCCACAGCACGACCTGGCCGGATACCGGGGATGTGATGGGGTGGGATTTGGTGGAGAGCGGGCTCAAGGTCCGCTTCGCCAGGAGCGTACCCCAGATAGTGAGGACGCGGACGCGGGCGACCGTGGAGGAGGCCTGCGATAAGTACGGGCTCGCTCCCGAAGACCTTCGGCATGCGGTCGTCCATCCTGGAGGGGCGAAGGTGCTCGAAGCCTACGAAGAGGCCCTCGGGTTGGAGCCGGGCAGCCTCGCCCTTTCCCGGGAGATCCTGCAAAACTACGGGAACATGTCCAGCGCCTCGGTCCTCTTCGTCCTCGAACGGTTCCTGGAGGGTTACACGGCGGGGAGCGGGGAGTACGGGACTATCTCGGCCTTGGGACCGGGCTTCTCCGCCGAGCATGTCCTCTTCCGGTGCTAGTTCTGTTGGCCGTACCTCCACTTCGCCTGATACGGGAGACTAACTAATTATGCAAAACGGGAAAATTTTGGTAGTCGGGGCAACAGGTAGAGTCGGCGGCGCGGCGGTCGAGCGGCTTCTGGAGGTGGGTTTCGAGGTCCGGGCACTGGTGCGCCGGCCGGAGAAAGGGAACCGGTTGCGCTCTTTGGGCGCCGAGTTGATCGTGGGGGACGCCACCGCCCCCGACACTTTGGAGCCCGCCGTTCGGGGATGCTCCGGGATATTCTCGGCCCTGGGCGCTGGACCGGGCCGGGGAGCCCCCGAGGACGTCGAGTACCGGGGCAACGTGAACTTGCTCTCGGCGGCGCGCTCGGCGGGGGTCGGGCGTTTCGTCTACAGCTCGGTCCTTATGGCGGATCATCCCCTGGCCCAGAAGGTCGGGGCGTTCCGGGAGAAGGCCCGCTTCGAGCAGGAGTTGCTGGCGGCGGAGGACGTCTCGGCCACCATCCTGCGTCCGGCTATATTCATGGAGACGCTCCACATGATGCTCCGGGGGCCGGTGGCGTTCGTACCCGGTCGCCAGCGGTGGCCCCTCTCCTGGATCTCCGCCCGCGACATAGCCCGCGCCGCCGTCCGGGCCTTTCAGGAGGACGTCCTGGGCCGTCACGAGATCGCCGGCCCGGAGACCATCACCTTCGACGACGCCTTCGAGCGTCTCGGAAGGGGCCGTGGAAAGAAGATATGGACGCTCCACGTGCCCCTGATCTCGCTGAGCGTCCCCGGACGTTTCTCCTCCTACACACGGGAGCTGGCGAACATGATGGCCTTCTTCGACGCCGTGGGCTTCGCGACGGACCCTTCCGTTCTGCGGGAGACCTTCGGCGTCCCGGCCCTTACGATAGAGGAGTGGACCCGTGAGGGAAGTTGACCGGGGTTTGATCTTGGCGGGGGCACGATATGTGCGAGCGGCAAGGAACCGAACCTCGTGAGAAGGAAGGGGATTTTGTGTCCGGGTCAGACGTTCTGAACTATCCTGTACATCAGAACCGGTCGAAGATGACCCTGTACGCGGCGGCGGTCTTCTCGCTACTCGCCGCCATGATCCATCTTTGGGTAATGCCGGAACATTTCGAGGAATGGTGGGGCTATGGGGCGTTCTTCCTGGTCTCCGCCGTCGCTCAGGGATTGTATTGCGCGGCCCTGCTGCGCTGGCCTCGCCGACCGCTCTTGCTCCTCGGGATCGGGGGCAACCTTTCGATCATCGCCTTATACCTCCTGACACGGACGGCAGGGATCCCGTTCTTCGGGCCGCACGCGGGTGAGGTGGAAGGGATCGGGATGCTCGACCTGTCCGCCACGGCGGCGGAGCTGGCGCTCACCGGTACGCTAGGGGCGCTGCTGCTAAGAGACCTTCCCCGTGAGAGAGTGGTCGTGGTTCTGTTCGTCCTGGGGCTGGCCGTTCTGTTTATCGGACACGTGCTGCACCTGATAATCTCCGGGTCTTCGGCGCATTAGTGCTCAGGATGGCGGCAACCGCTCGAAGTACTTGCCGCATTGAGGTATTGTCAAGAAAGGAAGTTCAAGCTCTATTGAGCGGAGAGGAGAATCCATGCCCCGGCTAAGCGTTCTGGGCCATCCCGTACACCCGATATTGCAGGCGATACCGGCGTCACTCCTGCCGGCCTCGACCACGTTCGACGTGCTGGCCCGCCTCGGCAAAGACGACGAGGGCCTGAGCAAGGCTGCACACTATACCCTGATCTTTGGCCTCGTGGGAGCGGCGGGAGCGGCCGCCACCGGGGTCCTGGACTACTACGAGATCAAAAACAGGCCCGTGCGCAGGGTGGCCCTCTACCACGGCCTCACGAACGTGGCGCTTATCGGGAGCTATGTCTTGAGCTTTCTGCGCCGCGAAGACCACAAGGCGGACGATACGGCCCTGGCCCTCTCCGCGTTGGGAGCGGCCCTGATCGGACTCTCCGGCTACCTCGGTGGCGAGTTGGTCTACGAGCACGGGGTGCGCGTGGGGGAGGATCGGGACGGCATACCGGGGGTATCCTAGAAGAAGCCGTACGTTGCCGGCTCGGGCGGCTTTGGTCCTGGCGGCGAGGCCGCCCCTGGAAAGGACAATGCTGGAGACTAGCACCACCA
>JAUJMB010000122.1:3674-5154 GCA_030447045.1 Rubrobacteraceae bacterium
CGCCTACCGGACGACCCGGAGGAGGCGGGGGCGGTCTTCCGGTTCGGTAGGGGGAGCCTGCTGGTCATGATGGACCACTCGGACCACTGGCAGGTCGGGTACATCATCCCGAAGGGACACTACGCGCGCCTCAAGGAGAGGGGCCTACCGGCGCTCAGGCGGTCGGTCGCCGCGCTCGCCCCGGAGCTTGGGGACAGGGTAGAGACGCTGGAGGACTGGGGGCAGGGGTCGTTGCTCCCGGTGGAGTCGGACCGGCTGAGGCGCTGGTACAAGCCCGGGCTCTTGCTCCTCGGGGACGCGGCGCACGTCGTCTCGCCCGTTGGCGGGGTCGGGATCAACCTGGCTATCGAGGACGCGGTGGTCGCGGCTAACGTGCTGGCTGGTCCTCTCCTGGAGGGGAACGTCCGGCAGCGTCACTTGAGGGTAGTACAGCGGCGCAGGTCTCTCTCGGTGCGCGTGGTCCAGTACGCTCAGGACCTCGCCCAGCGCCACGTAGTTACGGACGCGCTCGACCACGAGGAGCCCTTCGAGCTTCCACGCCTCCTGCGCCTGCTACTGCGTACCCCCGTCGTGCGCGACTTGCCAGCCCGTCTCATCGCCTACGGGGTCTGGCCTGCGCGTCTGAAGTAGAAGAACCGCGACTTCGCACTGGACGGGCCGCCGGAGAGCGCCTATGCTGCGTGTCGTGTACGTGTTTGAGGGATCGCCGATGCGCGGACGTTGCCGGGAGGCCGGTCCCGCGCGCGACTATTAGGAGGAGACCTGGAGCTCTTCGAAGCTATCCGGCGGCGCAGGACCACCAACGGGCCGTTTCTGCCCGAACCGGTGAGCGTCGAGCACCAGAGGATGCTGGTCGAGTTCGCCGGGATGGCGCCTTCGCACTTCAACAGTCAGCCGTGGCGTTTCGTTCTGGTGGACGACAAAGACATTATCGAAGAGGTCGCCCGCATAAGCGGCGAGTCGATGCGCCGTCTTATGGAGGAGGGGACCTTCTGGAGGCGTTACCGGCCTTACTTCAGGTTCTCCGAGGAGGAGATGGAGGAGCGCAGGGACGGCATACACATAGACCAGTTGCCCAAGGTCCTAAAACCGTTTCGACGCCAGATCTTCTCTAATACCGGACAGTCCGTGATGAACCGTTTCGGCGTCCCGAAGATGCTCGCCGAGGATAACCGCAAGCTCGTCGCCGGCTCGCCGCTGCTGCTCGCGGTCCTCCTCGACAGGACCGAGTACCGGCCCGGCGAGCTCTCGGGGTTCTACTCCGTCTTCGGGATGGGCGCGGCCGTCGAGAACGTCTGGATCTCTACCACCGCCCTGGGCATGGGCATCCAGTTCGTCTCCACGCCGATGGAGATCCCCGAGAAGTGGCAGGAGATCAAGACGCTACTCGCCGTCCCCGACGACCTGGAGTTGATGGCGGTCTACCGTCTCGGCTACCTCCCCGAGGAGAAGCGCCGCCCGACGATAGACTGGTCGAGCC
>JAUJMB010000019.1 GCA_030447045.1 Rubrobacteraceae bacterium
CGATCATGGTGGCCGGCGCTACTATCGGGGGGATGGTCTCGGCGCCCATCTTCAGGAGGCCCCAGTCGCTCTGGATCTCCTCGTAGCGGTAGCCGTTGTAGGCGTGCGGGGGGTCACCCTCGAAGATGTGGCCCAAAGTGTCGATCTGGGTGGCGACGTTGTCGCTGATGAACAGCGCGTTGCTCGTGAACGTCGTGTTCAGCGAGTTGTCCTCCTCGCTGCGCACGAAGTCCAGGTCTTTCTGGTTGAGCATCCCGGTCGGCGTGCGGAAGGAGATGATCTCGCCGGGGTTGTGCCCGGCGAACTTGTAGCTGCTGCGCTTGTAGGTGAGGCCCAGGTCGTAGGCCTTGCCCTCCTTGACCAGCGAGAGCGCCTTCATCGTCAGCTCCGGGCCGAGCTCGTTGAGGTTGCCGAGCTGGTCGTCGTCGCCCCAGACCCAACCCCAGCCCTTGCCCTTCTCCCACTTCTGCGGCGTGACCTCGGGGGAGTCCTGCGCGGTCGCGCTCCTCTGGACCCTGGGGGCGGCGAGCAGCCCGGCCGCCCCCGCGGCCGTCAGCCCGAGCGCCGCGGCCTTGGCCAGGAACCCCCTTCGCGTCAGGTAACCCCTGCGGAGATCCTCGACCAGCCCGCGGGCACGATCTTCACGGTCCATGGCTCGCCCCTTTCCCTCTATTCCCGAGAGAAGCATAACACCTTGCAAATCCCCAGACCCCGAAGCCGCGACAGAGGTAGCCGGCCACCCCCCGCGGCCGGCCGCCGGGTGGGGCCGTCCCGTGCGGTTTCCGCGCCTACCCGACGTCCACGTCGGTGGTGTCAACGTCGAGAACCTCATCGAGGCCCATGATCTCCTGCACGACGCCGTCGAGGTCCTCCTGCGTCGCCGCCGAGCCGGTGAGCTCGACGATGCCGTCCTGCGCCCGGCTCGCCCTGAGGGCCGTTTCGACGATCAGGTCGTCCACGTCGTCCTTGAGGGTCACGCTCTCCTTCAAGAGGGGGTCCACCTCTTCGTCCCCGGTGTCCGGGTCTATGTAGGCGTCCGTGCGCGGGTAGCCCGAGTCGTCGGTGGTGAACTCCTCGTCCTGCCAGCCGCCCGCCTCGTCGGCCTCTGTGGACGCCTGCGCGTCGAGGGAGACGGCCTCGTCGGGGTCCGTGGGCGTGGTGACGAACTGGCCCTCGTGCTCGGCGTCGTCCGTGTCGGACTGGTTCGGGGCGTAGCCCTGGGGCGCCTCTTCGTCGCCGAGGTGGTCGCCGGGCTCCTCGTCGGAGGGGTCGGCGTGGAAGGTCGCGAAGTCCGCGTCCCGGTCCAGGACCAGGGAGGTGATCGGGACCTCGACCCGCTCCAGGTCCGGCCCTCCATCGTCGCGCTCGACGATGACGTGCGTGATCGCCCCGTCCTCGTCCACGACGACCTCGGAGATGCGCCCGATCCCGGTGCCGTCAGCCGCCCGCGCCTCTATGCCTACCAGGCCGCGCTCTTCCAAACCGTTCCCCTCTCTCGCTTCTGACCGGAGGGCTAGGTATACCCGCTGGCGGCCGGGCTACTCCGGCAGCTCGGCGAGCACCTCGGCCATCTTGTAGACCTCCGGGTCGAGCTTCCGCTTGTTCCCGACGACGTCTCGCAGGGGGACGCGCTCCACGACGTCGCCCCGGATCGCGACCATCGTGCCGGTCTCCCCGTCGGCGAGGGCCTGCACCGCGCCGGCCCCCAGCCGGCTCGCAAGTATGCGGTCGTAGGCGGTCGGCACGCCGCCCCGCTGGATGTGCCCGACGACCGTGAGGCGCGATTCGTAGGTGCCGGCGGTGCCGTTGATGTACTCGTGGATCTCCTCGGCCGAGAGCGGCGCCCCCTCGGCGACCACGACGATGAAGTGCGACTTGCCCTGCTCGTAGGCCTTCTTTATGTGGAGCAGCAACGCCTCGCGCCGCGGCTCGAACTCGGGCACCACGGCCGCCTCGGCCCCGCCGGCGACGGCGCTCATGAGCGCCAGGTACCCGCAGTCCCTCCCCATGACCTCGACCACGTGCGCCCTGTGGTGCGAGCTGGCCGTGTCCTTGAGGCGGTCTATGGCCTGCAGCGCGGTGTTGAGCGCGGTGTCCACCCCGATGGAGGACTCGGTCCCAGAGACGTCGTTGTCTATGGAGGCCGGGACCCCGACGACCGTCACGCCGAGATCCATCAGCTTCAGCGCGCCCGTGAGGCTCCCGTTGCCGCCGACGACGATCAGGGCGTCGATGCGGGCCTCCTCCAGCTTTCCTGCCGCCTGCCGTTGGCCCTCCGGGGTGGCGAACTCCTTGGACCGCTCCGTGCCGAGGATCGTGCCGCCCCGGTGGACGATGCCGCCGAGCCCCCGGCGGTCCATCGGGTAGATCCTGCCCTCCAGAAGCCCCCTGTACCCGTCCCTTACCCCAAAAACCTCCCAGCCCCAGAAAAAGGCCGTCCGCGCCACGGCCCGCACGGCCGCGTTCATGCCGGGCGCGTCCCCGCCGCTCGTCAACACCGCTATCCTCAAAACCCGCCTCCCTGCCGACACCGTCCGGAAGGTGAGTATACGAACACAAGGACCCCGCAGAACAGCCCCACCCCGGCCTTGATGTTCGGCGCCACGGTACTAAAATCTTAGCGTGACAGACTAAGATTTTGTCTTTTAGTTTTCCCCGGTTGGGGGAAAGAGGGCGACAGGTTTTTTTATTTCAGAGAGGGGTTTCGGCTGATGGTATGCGAGAACTGCGGGGTGAGGCCCGCGAGCGTGCAGGTCTTCCAGCAGCAGCAGGGGGGGCAGCGCGTGACGAGCTACCTGTGCACGCAGTGCGCGCGGCAGCTCGGCATGATCGGGGGCGGCGGCAACTTCGGTGGGACGAACCCGTTCGAGATGCTCCAGAACCTTATACAGCAGCAGGGCGGCCAGGGGCCCGGGAACTTTTTCGAGGCCCTGAGCGTTGAGGCCAGGGAGTCCGTGATGCGGGCCCGCGAGGCCTCGGCCGGGACGACGCGGACCAACGCTATAGGGACCGACCACCTGCTGGCCGGGATCGTGACCGGCGACAACGTGGCTACCGAGGCGCTCGGGCGGGCCGGCGCGAACGTGGACGAGATGCGCTCCACCTTCGCCGGGCAGCGCGGGGACCCCGGCGAGGCCGTCTACACCTTCACCCCGAGCGCCAAGCACGCCCTGCAGCTCGCCTTCCAGGCCGCCCGCCAGATGGGGGCTGCCCAGATCGGCAGCGAGCACCTGCTCTTGGGTCTTCTCGGCGAGGGCGACGGCAACGCGTACCAGATCCTGGCCCGCAACGGGGCCGGCGACGCGGAGGCGCTTCGGCGCGAGATCGCCCGCCTCCTCCAGCAGCGCGGTGGGGCCGTCCCCGGCGCTGCGCCAGGTGGACCCGGCGGACCCGGCGGCGGGTTCGGTGGCGGCGGCAACTTCGGGGGCGGCGGCTTCGGTGGCCAGGCCGGGCAGCCAGGGCAGGAGAGCCGGACGCCTACCCTCGATCAGGTGACGCGCGACCTCACCGAGGCGGCCACCAACGGCGAGCTCGACCCCGTGATGGGGCGGGCCGAGGAGATAGCGCGCTCCGTGCGCATCCTCAGCCGCCGCACCAAGAACAACCCCGTGCTCATCGGCGAGCCGGGCGTCGGCAAGACGGCCATCGTCGAGGGGCTGGCGCAGAGGATCGTCTCCGAGGACATCCCCGAGCCCCTCAAGGGCAAGCGCGTCCTCGCGCTCGACACCGGTTCCTTGGTGGCCGGCACCCGCTTCCGCGGGGACTTCGAGGAGCGGATGAGCGCCATGATCCGGGAGCTCCAGAGCGAGGAGAAGAACATAATCCTCTTTATCGACGAGCTCCACACGATCGTGGGGGCCGGCGGGGCCGACGGCGCCGTGAACGCCTCGAACATGCTCAAGCCCGCGCTCGCCCGCGGCGAGCTGCAGGTCATAGGCGCGACGACGCTCGACGAGTACCGCAAGCACGTTGAGAAGGACGCGGCGCTCGAGCGGCGCTTCCAGCCCGTGCTCGTGGACGAGCCCACGGTGGACGAGTCGGTGGGCATCCTCTTCGGCCTCAGGGACCGCTACGAGGCGCACCACAAGGTGCGCATCTCCGACGAGGCGATCATCGCCGCCGTGCAGCTCGGCGACCGCTACATCACCGACCGCTACCTGCCGGACAAGGCCATAGACCTCCTCGACGAGGCGGCGGCCGAGGTGCGGCTGCGCGCCACGGTGCCCCCGGTCGACGTGAGGCGCATAGAGGAGGAGATAGCGCAGCTAGACCGCGAGAAGGACGACGCCGTGCGCGCCGAGGACTACGAGAAGGCCGCGAGCCTCAAGCAGCGTCAGGAGCAGCTCAAGGCCGAGCTGCGCGAGCAGCAGGAGGGCTGGGCCGGCCAGCGCGAGGACAACTCCCCCGAGGTCGGGCGCGACGACATCGCCCGCATCCTCGAGGAGTGGACCGGCGTGCCCGCGACCAACATCGTCCAGGAGGAGGCCGAGCGGCTCCTCAACCTCGAGGCCGTGCTCCACGAGCGCGTCGTCGGGCAGGACAAGGCGGTAAAGGCCGTCGCCGAGGCCATCCGAAGGGCGCGGGCCGGCATAAAGGACCCGAACCGTCCCGTCGGAAGCTTTATCTTCCTCGGCCCGACCGGGGTAGGTAAGACCGAGCTCGCCAGGACGCTCGCCGAGTTCCTCTTCGGCGACGAGGACGCCATGATCCGCATAGACATGAGCGAGTTTCAGGAGCGCCACACGGTCTCGAGGCTCGTCGGCGCCCCTCCGGGCTACGTCGGCTACGACGAGGCCGGCCAGCTCACGGAGGCGGTCAGGCGCCGCCCGTACAGCGTGGTCCTCTTCGACGAGATCGAGAAGGCCCACCCGGACGTCTTCAACACCATGCTCCAGCTTCTGGACGACGGGCGCCTGACGGACGCGCAGGGGAGGACGGTGAACTTCCAGAACACGGTCATCATCATGACCTCCAACGTCGGGAGCCAGCACCTCGTCTCGACCAAGCAGTTCGGGTTCACCTCCTCCGAGGGCATAGACTTTCAGGAGACCGAGCGGCGGGCGATGGACGCCCTGGAGCGGGCCTTCCGGCCCGAGTTCATCAACAGGGTGGACGAGATCATCGTCTTCGAGCCGCTCACCCGCGAGGACGTGCTCGAGATCGTCGGCATCATGCTCAAGCGCATGAACAAGCACCTGGAGAGCCAGCGGGTCGCCGTCGAGGTCACCCAGGCGGCCAAGGAGTTCATTGCCGAGCAGGGCTACGACCCGAAGTTCGGCGCGAGGCCGCTGGCCCGGGCGATCCGGCGCTACGTCGAGAACCCGCTCTCCAGCCGCATCATCGGCGGCGAGTTCGACCCGGGCGACACCGTCGTCGTGGACCGGAGCGGCGAGGAGCTGACCTTCGAGAAGAAGCTGCCCGTCGCCCAGCAGTAGAACGGAACCATCGAGCGTCACCCAGGGGCTCCCCATCTCAGGGAGCCCCTTCTCTGTGCCCTGGCGTCTCACCGCGAGGGACGGGGCCGTGATCTCCCGCAGGTCGCTGCCCGCCTCGTCCGTAGCGAGGAACTCAACCCTGAACACGTAGGTCGCCCCCGGCCTGCATGGTTCGGGTGGATTGGGCCGGCGCGGGCGCGCCTCGGGGCCCCGCGGTGTTAGGCTCCGTCCCATTAGAGGGTTGCCACAGGGCTACTCTTCCCGTCCGCCTGCGCCCGACGACGCGGTGGCGGTCGCCGGCCTGATGGCCGCCTGCGTGCGGGCGGACGGTGGTGCCGAGGGAACGACCGTCGAGCACGTCCTGGACGACTGGCACGAGATCGACCTCGGGGAGGAGGCCGTGCTCGTAGTAGCCCCCGACGGGACCGTCGCCGGGTACGCCGACGTGGTCAACCGCGCCTACGTCGCCCTTACCGTCTACGGCTACGTCCACCCCGTGCACCGGGGGCGCGGGATCGGGGCGTACCTCGTCGGGTGGGGCGAGGACTGGATGCTGGAACGGATGCGCCTGGCACCCGAGGGGGCCGGGGTCGTCGTAAGGCACTACGCGATCTCGACGGAGACCGGCGCCCGAAAGCTCCTGGAAGACAAGGGCTACGAGGCCGTGCGCGGGACGTACGTCATGGAGATAGCCCTGGAAGAAGAACCGCCCGAACCGGAGTGGCCCGAGGGGCTGGCGGTCAGGATCTTCAGGCCCGGCAGGGACGAGCGGGCCGTCTTCGAGGCCGTCGAGGACGCCTTCGGGGACGTATGGGGCAGGCCCAGGGGCACGTTCGAGCGCTTCGTCAACATGACGGGGGGCGAGGGCTTCGATCCTTCGCTGTGGTTCCTGGCGACGGACGGCGGGGAGATCTCCGGGGTGGCCCTCTGCAAGACGGTGGCCGGGGAGGGATGGGTGGACGTCGTCGGGGTGCGGCGGCCGTGGCGGCGGCGCGGCCTTGGCCTGGCGCTGCTGCGCCACGCGTTCGGGGAGTACCGCGGGCGTGGGGTTCGCCGGGTAGAGCTCAGCGTGGACGCGGGGAGCGTGACGGGGGCGCCGAGGCTCTACGGCAGGGCCGGGATGCGCCAGAAGACCGTCTACGTCGTCTACCAGAGAGGGCTGAGGCCTGCCACGGATTCCCCGCCCGGGTAGCGACCAGAGGCGCCTTCCGGGGCGGATGCGGGGCTGTTAACATTGTTGTCGTGCGGGGCGCGCCCGCGGTGGCGTGTCCGACCGTGGCTTCGAGAGCGGGAAGGATCGCGGCGGTGGGCGGGACGTTATCCATCACTGATGCGTTTCGTGGGGAGGCGCGCGCGTCGCGCCGCGGGCTTCCGTTTCAGGGGATCTCCGGGGGCGGCGGGTGGAAGCGCTGAGGGGGGCCTTCGGCGGGCTGCGGCGGGGCACGGCCCGTCTCGGGCGGCACCTGCGGCGCGGGGCGGCGGCTTACGGGGTGCTGCTGATCTCGCTCCTGCTCACCGCGCTGGCCTGGTCCTACGTGCGCGACACGGTCGAGGCGCAGAACAGCGTGCGCTTCGAGGAGATGGTGAGGGCCACGCAGGCGGCGGTCGACCGCCGCACGGACGACTACCTCGACGCCATGTTCGGCGCCCGCGGCCTCATCCTGGCGAGCGACGACGTCGAGGAGCCCGAGTGGGAGGAGTACGTCGAGGGCGTGGAGCCCGTGCGCCGCCTCGGGGGCTTCCAGGCCCTCGCCTTCGCCGAGCGCGTGGAGCCAAAAGAGAGGGAGGACTTTATCCGGCGGATGGAGGAAGCCGGGCTGCCGGGCCTGAGGCCCGACATCGAGACCGGCGGGGAGCGCCCCGTCTACTTCCCGGTCAGGCTCGCAGCACCCGCCGACGAGGCGAACCGCGACATGTTCGGGCGTGATCTCTACGCGGACGCCGCCAACCGGGCCGCCATGGATAGGGCGCGGGACGACGGCCTGCCGCGGGCCACGGAGACGGCCTACGTGCTCACGCAGACCGCCCCCGACGCCGCCGCGGACCTGGCGCTGCGGCCCGGCTTCGTGGTGTACCTGCCGGTCTACGGGGAGGGGGAGCCCACCCGGACCGTGGCCGAGCGGCGCCGGGCCCTCGAAGGTTTCATCGTCGGCGCCTTCAGGAGGGACGGCCTGCTCGACGCGGTCTTCGGGGGCCGCGTCGACCCGGCCGTGGACTTCGAGGTCTACGCCGGGCAGGACGCGGGGTCGAGCGCCCTGCTCTACGACGCCGACGGGGTGAGGCGGGCCGGGGTCGCCGGGTACGAGGGGCTGCCCACCGAGGAGCGCAGCGTAGAGGTGGCCGGGCGCGAGTGGGGCCTGTACTTCGCCACCCTGCCCGGTTTCGAGAGGGAGGGCCAGAGCAGGCTCCCCCTCTTCGTCCTGGCCACCGGCGTGGGCGTCAGCCTGCTCCTCTTCGGCATCTCCTCGATGCTCGTGCGCAGCCGCCTGCGCGCCGAGCGGGCCAGCGAGGACCTCGAGGACGCCAACCGCGAGCTCGAGGGGACCAACAGGGAGCTCGAGGCCTTCTCCTACTCCGTCTCCCACGACCTCAGGGCGCCCCTACGGACCATAGACGGCTTCTCCCAGATCCTCGCCGAGGATTACGCCGACAGGCTCGACGAGGAGGGGCTCGACTACCTGGCGAGGGTGCGGACGGCGAGCCGGCACATGGCCGAGCTCATAGACGACCTGCTCGATCTCTCCAGGGTCGGGCGCAGGCCCCTCAAGCGCGAGCGGGTGGACCTGAGCGCGCTCGCGGCCGGCATCGCGGACGACCTCAAGAGGTCCGAGCCGGGACGGGACGTGGACTTCGTGGTCGAGGAGGGGGTGGTGGCCAGGGGCGACGTCGGGCTGCTCAAGGTGGCGCTCGAGAACCTGATGGGCAACGCCTGGAAGTTCACCTCCAGGGAAGGGCGGGCCACCATACGCTTCGGCGTCTCGGGGGGCGCCTTCTACGTCTCCGACGACGGGGCCGGCTTCGACGCGGCCTACAAGGACAAGCTCTTCGGGGCCTTCCAGCGGCTGCACGGGCCGGAGGAGTTCGAGGGGACCGGCATAGGGCTCGCGACGGTGGCGAGGATCGTGCACCGCCACGGGGGCGAGGTGTGGGCCGAGGGGGCCGTCGGCGAGGGGGCCACCTTCTACTTCACCCTGGGCGGCAGGGACCGCCCCACCGAGGAGGCGCCGGCAAAGAAGAGGGAGCTTGCGTGACGCGTAGCCCCGGCCGCGGCGTTCCCGTGCGCCTGCTGCTCGTGGAGGACTCGGAGAACGACGCCATGCTCCTCCTGCGCGAGCTCAGGCGCGGGGGCTACGAGCCCGTGCACGAGCGCGTCTACACCCCGGAGGGCATGGAGCGGGCGCTGGAGAGGGCGGAGGCCCGCGGGGAGCCCTACGAGGTCGTCATCTCCGACTACTACATGCCGAGGTTCAGGGCGCCCGACGCGCTGGAGTTGCTGCGGGGGCTCGGGTACGACGTGCCCTTCATCGTGGTCTCCGGCAAGATCGGGGAGGACGCGGCGGTCGGGATCATGAAGGCCGGCGCCGACGACTACCTCACCAAGGAGAACATGGCCCGCCTCTGCCCGGCCATCGGGCGGGAGCTCAAGGAGGCCAGGGTCCGCAGGGAGCGGGCGCGGGCCGAGGAGGCGCTCGCCCGGAGCGAGATCCGGTTCAGGCGCCTCGTCGAGCAGGCCGCCGACGCCATGTTCGTGCACGACCTGGAGGGCCGCTTCGTGGACGTGAACCGCCGGGCGTGCGAGTCTTTGGGGTACGCCAAGGGGGAGTTGCTCGGCATGTCCGTGGCGGACGTGGAGGTGGGCCACGACCCCGGATTTCTGGAGGAGGTGTGGGAGGAGGTCTTCTCTGGTGCCTCCCTGACGATCGAGGGCGAGCACCGGCGCAAGGACGGGACAACCTTCCCGGTGGAGGTGCGCGTCGGCGTGTTCGAGGACGGGGGCAGCCCGCTCGTGCTCGCCCTGGCGCGCGACGTCACCGGGCGCAAGGAGGCCGAGGAGGAGCTCCGCAGGAGCGAGGAGCGCTACCGGACCTTTATAGACCAGAGCACCGAGGGGATCTGGCGCTTCGAGCTGGAGGCGCCGATGCCGACGGACCTGCCGGAGGAAGAGCAGCTCGAGCACTTCTACCGCCACGCCTACCTCGCCGAGTGCAACGACGCCATGGCCCGGATGTACGGTTTCCGGAGCGCCTCCGAACTCGTCGGCGCCAGGGTCGGCGACCTGCTTCCCCGCTCGGACCCCGGCAACGTCGAGTTTCTGAGGGCCGCGGTGGTCGCCGGGTACCGGATCAAAGACGGCGAGACCAGGGAGCTCGACCGGATGGGCAACGAGAGGGTCATCCTCAACAACCTTGGCGGCATCATCGAGGACGGGCTGCTGGTGCGGGTCTGGGGCACCCAGAGGGACGTCACGCAGCAGAAGGAGGCCGAGGAGCAACTCGCGCGCCTGGCCTCCTTCCCCGAGCTCGACCCGAACCCCATCGTCGAGACGAGCGTGGCGGGCGTGCCGACGTACCTCAACCCCGCGGCCCAGGCCCGCTTCCCCGACCTCAGGGACCTCGGGCCGCGGCACCCGGCCCTGGCCGACCTGGAGGAGGCCAACACCCGCATCTGGTCCGCCGGCGGGCGGCCCTGCGTGCGCGAGGTGCGGGTCGGCGGGGGCTTCTACCAGCAGGTCGTCTCGCGCACGCCCGAGGGGGGGCTGCTCCGCCTCTACTTGACGGACGTCACGGAGCGGCGTAGCGCCGAGGACGCCCTGCGGGCGAGCGAGGAGAGGTTCCGCTCCCTCGTCCAGAACGCCTCGGACATCATCCTCGTGCTCGCCGGGGACGGCACCATCGTCTACGAGAGCCCCGCCGTCGGGCGGGTGCTCGGCTTTGCGCCGGAAGAGAGGGTGGGGCTCGACGCGCTCGGCCTGATCCACCCCGAGGACCGCGACCGCGTGAGACGGGTGCTCCGGGAGCACCGCGACGTACCCGGCCCCTTACCGCCCCTGGAGTACAGGGTAAGGGACAGACGGGGATCCTGGCGCCACCTGGAGGCCGTCGGCGAGAACCTGCTGCGCGACCCTGCCGTGGGGGGCATCGTCATCAACGCCCGCGACGTCACCGAGCGCCGGCTGGCGGAGGAGGCCCTCAGGGAGAGCCGGGAGAACCTCCAGGCCATCCTGGACAACACGACGGCCGTGATCTACGTGAAGGACGCGGGGGGCCGCTACACCCTCGTGAACCGCCGCTTCGAGGAGCTGTTCTACACGACCAAGGCTCGCATCATCGGCAAGACCGACCACGACCTCTTCCCGGAGGAGTCGGCCGACGCCTTCCGGGCGAACGACCTGGAGGTCCTGCGCTCCGAAGCCGCGCTGGAGGCCGAGGAGACCGTCCTGCAGGACGACGGATTCCACACCTACGTCTCGGTGAAGTTTCCGCTGAAGGGCCCGGACGGCTCGCCCTACGCCACGTGCGGCATCTCCACGGACATCACCCGGCGCAAGGAGACCGAGGAGCGGGCCGCGTTCCTCGCCGACCTGGACCGGACGCTGCAGCCCATCACCGACCCCGACGAGGTGACGGCCACGGCCGCCAGGATGCTCGGCGAGCACGTCGGCGCCGACCGCTGCGCCTACGCCGAGGTCGAGGCCGACGAGGACCACTTCCGCATCACCGGCGACTACACGAGGGACCTACCGAGCATCGTCGGCCGCTTCGCCATGTCCGGGTTCGGTTCGGAGGCCCTGCGCCTCTCGCGGGAGAACGAACCCTACGTGGTCCACGACGCCGAGGAGGACGCGCGCGTGACCGGGGCGGACCTCGAGGCGTACCGGCGGACGGGGATCCGGGCCGTCATAAGCGCGCCGCTGCACAAGGGCGGGCGGTTCGTGGCGGGGATGGCCGTCCACCAGAAGACGCCGCGGCGCTGGTCGGGAGAAGAGGTCGAGCTCGTGAGGGCCGTGGCCAACCGTTGCTGGGAGTCCATAGAGCGGGCGCGGGCGGCGAGGGACCTCAGGCAGAGCGAGGAGCTCTACAGGAGCGTGGTGGAGCAGGCGACGGAGGGCATCTTCCTGTTCGACCCCAAAACCAAGCGCATACTCGAAGCCAACCCCGCCTTCCGGAAGATGTTCGGCTACGATCAGGAAGAGGTAGGAGGGAAGACCCTCTACGATTTGATTCCTCAGGACCCCGATGGCGTCGACCGGAACGTAGAGCGTGCCCTCGAGCAGGGCCAGATCTGGGTCGGAGAGAGGAGCTACCGGCGCAAGGACGGCTCCAGGGTCGACGTCGAGGTCTCGGGGAACGTGCTCTCCTACGGGGGCGAGCAGGTTGTCTGCTCCGTCGTTCGGGACATCACGGAGCGCCGAAAGGCGGAGCAGGCCCTCCAAGAGGTCAGGGAGGCCGAGCGGGGCAGGATAGCCCGAGAGCTCCACGACAGCATCCTCCAGGACATCGTCTACGCCCTGCAGGAGATGCAGATCCTCCAGGTGACGGGCCACGACGCCCCCGGCCTCGGGGACGCCGCCGACGCCCTCAGGCGCTCCGTCGAGGGCCTACGCGGGGCGATCTTCGAGCTGCGGCTGGAGCAGACGCTGGAGAGCTCCCTCGTCGAGTCGGTGGAGAACCTCGTCGACCTCAACCGCCGCATGGCCCGCGGGGCCTACGAGATCGAGCTCGCGGTCGGGGAGGACGTTCCGGCGAGGATGGCGGGGGGACGGGAGATCGTGCGCATCGTCCAGGAGGCGCTCACGAACGTCAGGCGCCACTCGGGCGCGGGGCACGCCAGGGTCGAGATCGGCGTCGAGGGGGAGGCGCTCTACGCCGAGGTCCGCGACGACGGGCGCGGCTTCGACCCCGGGCTCTCCCGAACGGGCGTGGGGCGCCACTCCATGCGCCAGCGGGCGCTCGACCTCGGCGGGCAGGTCGAGGTACAAAGCGAGCCGGGCCGGGGCACGCGCGTGCTCTGCCGCGTCCCGCTCCCCCGGCCGGCCGCAGAAGATCCCCGCTAAAAAACGGGATATCTAGTACAAAAGGACGAAGCAGAGCCTGAAAGTCTGCAATATAGTGCGTGTCGCGCCGGGCCACCATGGGGGGCGCGGGCGTTGGCGGCTTCAGAGATCCGGGGGTAAAAGGTGAGCGCAGAGGGCGGCGTGGAGAGGGAGAAGACCCGCATCCTGCTCGTGGAGGACCACGCCTCGTTCCGGCAGGCGCTCGCGTTCATGTTCGAGCGGGAGCCCGAGTTCGTGGTGGTGGGCCAGGCCGGCTCGCTCGCGGAGGCCCGCCGGTTCCTGAACGGTTCTGGGGGGGAGGCGGACGTGGCGGTCTGCGACCTGGCCCTGCCAGACGGCGACGGGTTCGACCTCATAGAGGAGCTCGCGGCCAACGGCGGCAAGGTGATCACGCTGGTCCTGAGCGCCAGCCTGGAGCCCGCCCGCTTCGCCCGGGCCGTCGAGGCCGGCGCCGCGGGGGTGCTGCACAAGGCAGCCGCCATCGGCGACATCGTCGAGGCGGTCAAACGCCTGAGGGCCGGGGAGGCCCTGCTCTCGCCGGATGAGGTGATAGAGATGCTCCGCATGGTGAGCCGCCAGCGCCAGGAGCAGCTGGAGGCCCAGAGGGCCATCGACCGTCTTACGCGGCGGGAGCGGGAGGTGCTGCAGGCGCTCGCGGAGGGCCTCGACAGCAAGGAGATCGCCGAGAAGCTCCACATAACCGTGGAGACGGAGCGGACCCACATGGTCAACATCCTCAACAAGCTGGGGGTGCACTCGCGCCTGCAGGCCCTGGTCTTCGCCGCCAGGAACGGCCTCGTCGAGATCCGCTAGGCGAGGCTCGGCGGAGGTTCCCGGTGCTAGAATCTTTGTCGCCCCGTAGCGTTCGCCCGCGCGGAGGCACGCGCCGCGCGGAACGTTCCGGGCCGGACGCGCGGAGACCCTGCCAAGGTCGACGGAGAGGGAGCCGGTGAGAGAGGAGTCGCTTCGGGTGCTGCTGGCCAACGAGCCGCGCTCCTACCGCGAGAGCATAGCCGCCGTCTTCCGCCAGTTGCGCCCCGGCCTCGAGGTAAAGGTCGTCGAGCCCGAGGCCCTGGAGAGCAATGTGGCCCGCTTCGTCCCCGACGTCGCCATCTGCAGCCGCGTCACGGGCGCCGTGCGGGAGCGGGTGCCGGTATGGGTCGAGCTCTACCCCGAGCACGCCGCCCACTCCGTGGCCAGCGAGGGGGGCAGGCGCACGGAGTTCGCCGAGATACAGCTGCTCGACCTTATAGGCATCCTCGACCGCGCCGCCGACCGGGGCGGCCCCGTCTAGTCCAAAGGGGCTAGTCAAAGCTAACCCGTTTTCACGATGCCCCCCGGCCCACCGGGGCATAACATACCAAGCATGGGGAACACGAGACACGTGCTGGTGGCCAACGAGCTTGCGTCCTACAGGGAGAGCATCGCGGCCGTGCTGCGGCACTACTTTCCCGACCTCGAGGTGTTCGAGGCGACCCCGGCCGATCTCAACCGGGAGATCCTGCGCCTGCGCCCGGGGCTGGTGATCTGCAGCAGGGCCACCTCCCTGGTCAGGGAGCGGGTGCCAAACTGGGTGGAGCTCCATCCCGGGTGCGATCCCCTCTCGACGCTCTGCCTCGACGGCGAGCGCTTCGTCAGGGAGCAGGTCGAGCTCTCCGACCTGATCTCCGTCGTGGGCCGGTCCGCCGCCCGCACCGCCTGAGCTTCCACGCGGGCCCCTTCCCGGAAAATCATGCGTTTGTACGATGCGCCGCCGCCGCGCCGGTGAGATCTTTGCCCCTGGGGCTGCCACGAAGCTTTTGAGGAGACCCACGGAGGGAGAGGCGTGCCACCGGCGCAGACGGAGAGGGAGAAGACCGCCGGCGAACCCGGCGAACCACCCAACGGGGCGCCCGACCGGGGCTCCCGCGCGGCGCGCTACGGCCTGGCGGCCGTGGCCGTCGTCCTCGCGGCGGGGGCCAAGTGGATCATCGATCCCGCCCTCGAGGCGGAGAGCCCCTTCCTGCTCTTCGTCGTCGCGATAGTGGTCGGCGCCTGGTTCGGGGGCTTGGGTCCCGGGCTGCTCGCCACCGGGCTCGCCCTGGTTGCCTGCGACTACCTCTTCCTCGGACCCCCCCTCTCGTTCGGGATAGAAGGCCCCGGGCACCTGCTTGACCTCCTGCTCTTCGGCGGGGTGGGCGCGGTGATCAGCGCCCTCGTGGCCTCGATGCACGCTGCCAGGGGCCGGTCCGCCGCGAGCGAGCGGCGCTTCCGCCTGCTCGTGCAGGGCGCGAAGGACTACGCCATCTTGATGCTCTCCCCGGACGGGCGGGTGACGAGCTGGAACGAGGGCGCCCGGCGCATCCTGGGCTACGAGGAGGCGGAGATCCTCGGCCGTCACTTCTCAGCGTTCTTTACGCCGGAAGACCGCCAGGAGGGCCGGCCCGAGCGCGAGCTGCGGCGCGCCGTCGCGGGGGAGACCGTCTCTGAGGAGACCTGGGCCGTGCGCAGGGACGGGAGCCGGCTCTGGGCCAACGGCTCCATGGAGGCCGTCAGGGACGCGGAGGGCAACCTCAAGGGCGTGGTCAAGGTCCTGCGGGACCGGACCGAGGCCAGGCGCGCGGAAGAGGAGCTCAGGCTCAAGGACAGGGCCCTGGCCGCCAGCGCCAACGGCGTCGTCATAACAGACCCCAACAGGCCGGACGACCCCATCGTCTACGTCAACCCGGCCTTCACGGAGATGACGGGCTACGCCCCGGAGGAGGCCGTCGGGCGCAACTGCCGCTTTTTGCAGGGCGAGGACCGAGGCCAGCCGGCGCTCGAGGATCTGCGCGCGGCGCTCCGGGAGGGGAAGAGCTGCAGGGTAGTCCTTCGCAACTACAGGAGAGGCGGGGCCCTCTTCTTCAACGATCTCACGGTCTCGCCCGTCTTCGACGACGGGGGCCGGACCGTCCGCTTCGTGGGCGTCCTGAACGACATCACGGAGATCCGGCGTACCCAGGAGGCATTGCACGTGCAGGCAGAGGCTAGCGAGATCCTGGCGACTCCCCTCTCCTACGAGGAGCGCCTGGTGGGCCTGGCCCGTCTCGTCGTGCCCCGCCTGGCCGACTGGTGCGCGGTGGACGTGGTCGAGGAGGACGGCGCGGTCCGTCGCCTCGCGGTCGAGCACGAGGATCCCGAGAAGGTGGCCCTCGCCTACGAGCTGCAGCGCCGCTACCCCACCCCCGCCCATGCGTCCTATGGGATTTCGCGGGTGCTCGAGACCGGCGAGCCCGAGGTGGTGGAGGAGATCCCGGACGAGTTCTTGGTCCAGAACGTCCGCGACGGGCGGCAGCTCGGCATGCTCAGGGAGCTCGGGCTTCGGTCGTACATGATCGTGCCGATGATCGCGCGCGGGCGCACGCTGGGGACGATCATGCTCGTCTCCGCCGAGTCCGGGCGGCGCTACGGCCCCGAGGACCTGGAGGCGGCCGAGACCCTCGTCCGCCGCGCGGCGATGGCGGTGGACAACGCCAGGCTCTACGAGGAGGCCCAGCGCGAGATCACCGAGCGCCAGAGGGCCCAGGAGGAGCTGCGCCAGAGCGAGGATCGGCTGCGCCTGGCGACGGAGGCCACCCGGCTCGGGACCTTCGACTACGACCCCGTCACCGGCGAGCTCCTCTGGGACGCCAGGTGCAAGGAGATCTTCGGCCTCCCGCCGGACGCCGGGGTTGACTACGACACGTTCCTCGCCGGGCTGCACCCCGACGACCGCGAGAGGGCCGACAGGGCCGTCCGGAGGGCGCTCGACCCGGCCGCCGACGAGGCCTTCGGGCTCGAGTACCGGGTGGTGGGGCTCGGGGACGGGGAGGAGCGGTGGGTGGAGGCCCGCGGCCGGACCTTCTTCGAGGGCGGCCGGGCCGTGCGCTTTATAGGGACGGTGCTCGACGTGACGGGGAAGAGGCGGGCCGAGGAGGCCGTCAAGCGCAGCGAGGAGCGCTACAGGGCCGTCATAGAGCAGTCGACCGAGGGCATCTACCTGCTGGACACCGAGAGCCGGCGCCTCTTGGAGACGAACCACGCCTTCCAGAAGATGTTCGGGTACACGGCGGAGGAGCTCGAGGGGAGGGAGATCTACGACCTCGTGGCGCACAGCCGCGAGAACGTGGACGCGAACGTCTGGCGCACGCTGGAGCTGGGGCGGGTCCTGATCGGGGAGCGCAGCTACAGGCGCAAGGACGGCACGGTCGTCGAGGTCGAGATCGGCGCGAGCACCATCTCCTACG
>JAUJMB010000123.1 GCA_030447045.1 Rubrobacteraceae bacterium
TCTGCCAGGTGACGCCCCGCCAGGTGAAGTGGAGGAGGGCCGGCGGCTCCTCGCCCTCCCCAAGGCCGACGTGCACCTCGGGGCGGCCGAGGGTCCGGGAGAGGGCGTTCATCGAGTGGCGGCCCTCCGAGTCGTTGAAGAGCTCTATGCCGGCCCTCAGGCGGTTGTCCGGGTCGGCCAGGCCCTCGCGCAGGGCGCGCTCGGAGTCCAGTTCGTCCTGCAGGGCGTCTATCCTGTTTTGGAGGTCGGAGATCTCGGCCTCCCTGTCCTCCAGGTCCCGCTCGAGCCCCTCCACCCTGCCGAGCGCCGTCCTGAGCGCCGCGTCGCGGCGCGCGCCGTCCTCTTCGGCCGCGCGGCGCGCCTCGTCGAGCTCTTCGGCGCGGCGTTCGAGCAGGTAGTCGCGGCGGGCTATCTCGCCGCCCAGGCGTTCGATCTCGCGCTCCAGGCGCTCGACCTGGCGCTCGGTCCCCTCGCGCCGGCGCTGGCGGGAGCGCGCGCCCTCCTCGAGCTCCCGCACCCGCTCCCTCAGCCGGTCCCGGTCCCGCGCCAGGGAAGCGACGTGCTCCTCGGCGGCCTCCCGCGCGGCGCGCGCCTCGTCGGAGGCCAGGCGCGAGGCCGTGGACTCCTGGATCAGCTCCCTTATGCGGTTGTCTTTTATCCCGATCCTGGCCCTGAGCTCGGCCGCCTCGGGGTCCCCACCGGAGGCCCCGCCCTCAGGAGGCCCGCCGTTCTCCCCGTGCCGCTCCCCCTCTTCCAACGGTCTTCCCCCTACTGCTCGGCTTCAGGCTCCGACGACTGCCCCCCATCGGGCTTCTTGAGCGACTGCCCGGCCTCGCGCGCCGCGCGGCGCTCGGCCTTGATCCGCTCCCGCTCTTCTTTGGACATCTTCGGCGGGGCGGCGGGGGCAGCGGCCTCCCCCCCGGCCTCAGCCGGCGCGTCCGCGGGCGCATCTGCTGGCGCCTCCGCCGGCGCGGCCGTCTGGGAGGTGCCGGTTTTCAGGGACTTGCCGGCCTCGCGGGCGGCCCTGCGCTCGGCCTTGATCCTCTCCCTCTCCTCCGCGCTCATCTTTTTGGGCGCCTCGGCCGGGGCATCGGCAGGTGCCTCCGCCGGGGCGTCCGTCTTGAGCGACTTGCCCGACTCCCTGGCGGCGCGGCGCTCGGCCTTTATGCGCTCGCGCTCCTCCTTGGACATCTTTTTCGGCCCGTCGCCGCCCGCGGTGCCGGGCGCCGCGGGGGAGGTCTCGGGGCTCTTTACCGACTGTCCGGACTCGCGGGCGGCGCGGCGCTCGGCCTTTATCCTCTCGCGCTCCTCGGCGCTCATCTTCTTGGGCTTCTCGCCGTCGGCCTCGCCCTCCGGCTCGGCGGGCTTCTCCTCCTCCGGCTTCTTCGGGAGGCCGGTGATGGCGCTGACCTTCTCCAGCAGCTCGTCCGGCGAGGGTCTCCCTGCGGTCCAGGCGTGGGCCACCTTGCCGTCGGGGCCAACGACGAAGACCGCCGGGCGCGAAGAGTACCCGTGGCGCCGGTCCCCCTCGAGCACGCCCCACTGGGCGCTCGTGACCCTGGCGTAGTCGTAGAGGAGGTAGGACTTGAGGCCCGTCGCGCGGGCGAACTCGCGGGCCGCCTCGGGCTCGGCCACGCCGATGCCGACGACGGAGCCGGAGGCGAGGTTGATCTCCTGCTCCTTCTCCGCCAGCGCTTTGAAGTACTCGACGTCCTCTTCGTTGCCGGGCCGGTAGAAGACGACCACCACGGGTCCCCTCACGGTCCTCATGCTCAACCTCAGCTGCCCACCCTGGGCGCTCGGAAGGTTGAACTCGGGGGCCTCGGCCCCGACCTCCGGCACCGCCTCGTTCTGTTTGCGCCGCGTAAACATGCGTCCCTCCTTACGTGTGCGAAAGGTCCTCCCCGAATACTACAGGCTAGGCGCGCTCTTGACCCGGCAGCGGGCGGTCCGGGGTCCCGGGCAAGGGGCGGTGCTCTGGTATTCTGGGGGCATGAAGCTGCTCATGACACACGGGTACATGCTCTCCGGGACGGGGAGCAACGTCTACGTCCAGAACCTGTGCCGCGCCCTCGTGCGCGGGGGGCACGACGTCCACCTCCTCTGCCAGGAAGAACACGCGCTCGATTACGAGTTCGTCGACGAGCACGCCTCGGTCGACGGGGCCGACATCGGGAAGCTGGGCGGGCAGGAGACGCCGTACCCCGGGCGGTGCGTGGTGTACAACCCGCGCATCGACGGCCTGCTGCCGGTCTACGTCTACGACGACTACCCTGGCTGGCGGGTAAAGACGTTTCTCGACCTCACGGACGAGGAGCTGGAGAACTACCTGAACCGCAACGTGGAGGCCGTGAGGGCCGTGCTCGAGGCGTCGGGTGCCGAGGCGGTCGTGACCAACCACTCGGTGCCGGGGCCACTGATAGCCCGCAAGGCGCTACACGGTACGGGCGTGCCGTACGCGAGCATCGTCCACGGGAGCTGCCTGCAGTACGTGTCGCGCCGCAGCGCGAAGTACATGGACCTCACCCGCGAGGGTCTCGAAGGGGCGGGGGAGATTCTGGCCCTGAGCTCCCACAGCGCCGGCACCATCGCCGAGGACTTCCCCGAGCTCTCGGACCGCACCCGCTCCCTCCCCGGGGGCGTGGACACCGACCTCTTCCGCCCCGAAGCGCTGGACCTCGACGTCCTGGGCTCGCTCAACGGCGGCGGGGGCAGGGGACCAGAGGAGCAAGAGGCGCTGGAGCAGGCCCTCGGCGGCAGCGAGGACATCGATGCGCTTATCGGGGGCCTGCGCGCCGTCGCCGGCTCCTACGACGCCCGCTCCCACGACCGGGACGCCGGGCAGAGGTTGGAGGAATTTCTCGGCTCCGACGGCCCGCTCGTGGTCTACCTGGGCAAGCTCATCCACTCCAAGGGCGTACACAGCCTGATCTCGGCCTTCGCGCCGGTGCGCCGCGCGACCGGGGCGCGCCTGCTGGTGATAGGGTTCGGCACCTTCCGCGAGGGCCTGCAGGCGCTGGTCGGCGCCCTCGACGCGGGCGACGAGGAGAACGCCGGCCGCCTCGCCGGGCACGGGCGCCTGGTGGAGGGCGGCCCCGACGAGCCGCTGGAGCACTTCGAAATCTCCGGGTCGCTGGTGGATGATGCGAGGGGGTTTGGCCCTTCCATCCAATTCGTAGGGCCGCTCGGGCACGCGGAGCTCGCGAAGGTCCTGCCGGCGGCGGACGTCGCCGTCGTGCCCTCCATCTTCCCTGAGACCTTCGGCCTCGTGGCGGCGGAGTTCGCCGCGGCCGGCGTCGTGCCCTTCGTGGCCGACCACTCGGGGCTCAGGGAGGCGGGCGCGCTCGTGGGAGCGGGGCTCCCCTTCGACCTCAGGGTATCCATGGACGGTTTCGAGGAGAACCTTGCCCGCGCCCTCGAAGGTTTCCTCTCGCTGCCGGCCGAGGAGCGGGAGGTTCACGCGGCGACCGTGCGGCGCAACAGCGTGGAGTCTTTGGGCTGGGGCACGCTGGCGGAGAAGATCGTCGCGGTCTTCGGCTAGGCGGGCCGCCTAGCCGGCGCGCCGTTCTACAGCTGGAACAGGAGGATGTAGGCGCTCGAGATGGCGAGGGCCACGATCGTCAGCGGGAAGCCCCAGAGCAGGAAGCGGAAAAAGGTGAAGCTCGTCATGCCCTCGCGGGCGACGAGGCCGGCGACGACGAGGTTGGCGGAGGCCCCGATCAGGGTGAAGTTTCCGCCGAGGCAGGCGCCCAAAGAGAGCGACCACCACAGCGGCTCGGTGGTGGCGGCGTCGTAGCCGCGGGCCTCGGCGAGGCCCTCCACCACCGGGATCATGGTTGCCGTGAAGGGTATGTTGTCCACGATGCCGGAAGCGATGCCGCTGCCCCACATCACGATCATGGCCGTCCCGGCAAGTGAGCCCGAGGCGGAGGCGAGCGAGTGGGCCACGAGCTCTATGAACCCGGTTGCCTCCAGGGCCCCGACCATCACGAACAGGCCGACGAAGAACAGGATCGTCGGCCACTCGACCTCGTGGAGCACCGATTCGACCTCGGGGCCGCAGATGAGCATCGCGACCGCCGCCCCGGCGAGCGCCACGATGGCAGGGTTCAGGCCTGTCACCTGCTGCAAGAAGAACCCGATCACCGTGGCCCCGCACACAGCACCCGCCCGGACGAGCAGCGTGCGGTCCTGTATCTCCTCGGTCGCCTGGAGCGCCATGATCCCCTTGCGGTCCTCCTCGGAGGTGTGGAGCTTGCGGCCGTGCACGAGCCAGACTATGCCGAGGGTCACGAGCAGTATTACCAGGATAGGGGGCGCCAGGTTCACTATAAAGTCCATAAACGTGAGCTCCTCGACCACCGTCCCGATGATGATGTTCGGGGGGTCCCCCACCAGCGTGGCCGTCCCGCCTATGTTAGAGGCGAGCACCTCCACTATGAGGAAGGGAACAGGGTCCTCCTCCAGGATCTGGGCGATCACGAGCGTCACGGGGAACATCAGGAGCACGGTGGTGACGTTGTCCAGAAAGGCAGAGAGCACGGCGGTTATGCCCGCCAGGTAGATCAGGACGAGCCCGGGCCTCCCCCCGGCGGCCTGGGCGCTCTTTATGGCGAGGTAGCCGAATACCCCTGAGTCCTTGAGGATGCCGACCAGGATCATCATGCCGACCAGCAGCCCTAAAGTCTCCCAGTGGACCGCCTCTATGGCCTCCTCCTGCCCGATGGCCCCGGCCATCACGAGCAGCACGCCGCCCGCGAGCGCCGCCGGCGTCCGGTGGACCAGGTCCACCGCGAACACGGCGAGCACGACCACGAAGACCAGCAGGGCGAACACCATCATCCGACCCCACCCCCACCCACCGGCAGCCTCCCTCTTCCCGACACCGGCACACTAGCAAGCGCCCCGCCCCTGGGCCCTCCCCCTAGTCGATCCCCTCTATGGCGGCGTAGAGGTCCAGGCGGTTGACGATGCCCACCACCTTGCCATCGTCCGTTATGACGACGCTGGAGACGCCGTCGTGGACCATCTTGTGGGCGACGGCGAGCTCGC
>JAUJMB010000124.1 GCA_030447045.1 Rubrobacteraceae bacterium
CGAGATCTTCCAGAAGAAGCAGGACGGCGCCATCAAGTGCGTCCTCAAGCCCTAGCGGGACCGACGGCGGGGCCGGTGGGTCGATAGGGGCGTAGATTCCCCTTCGCTCCGTCGTTGCGTTGGGCATCCCTTCGTACTAGTCTCCCGGTAGTAAGAGCGAGGCCGAGGAGCGCACGGATGCCCGATCCCACCCTTTCGCCAGCATGAAGATCCTGCGCAGGCTCGGCGCCTACTTCTCTCCAGAAACCGAATCGGGGGCGGCGACCGGGCGGCCGTCGGGAGACCCTCAGAGCCGGCCCCGCGAGGGGCCTCGGGGGCGGAAGCGGCGGGTCCGCAGGCCGATCCTGGAGGGGCGCCCGACGGTCTTCTTCGTCGTGGGCCACGGGAAGTCCGGCACGACGTGGATCGCGAGGCTCCTCGGCTCGCACCCGGAGGTGCTGTGCCTGTGGGAGGGAAGGTTCATCGGCAGGGAGTGGCACAGGGAGGACCTCGGGGAGGTTGAGGCGAACGTGCCGCCCCGGACGCTCTCGGGCGCCATCGCCAACTGCAGGGACCTCAGGCTCTGGGCGGAGAGGTCCGTGTGGGGGCGCCGGGGGGACGCCGACGATCACCTCGCCAACCTGACGAGGCTGGCCCTCGACTACTTTCTCGACCAGAGGCTCGCCGGCACGGGCAAGAAGATCGTGGGCGACAAGACGCCCTTCCTGCCGGGCGCGCACACCGTGAGGGAGATCCACGACCTCTACCCCGAGGCCAGGGTGATCCACGTCATAAGGGACGGCCGCGACGCCGAGGTCTCCTGGATGCACCACCGGTGGAACAGATCCAAAGAGCAGGGCGGCATCCAGGTCCTGCGGCCCGGGGAGGCCGAACGCCGGGAGGCCTACCGCGAGGGCGGCGGGCAGGCCGCCGGGCCGGGGTTGTTCGACGAGGCGGAGCTCAGGGCTAGGGCCGCGCAGTGGAGGGAGACCGTGGGCGAGGCCATGAGGGAGGGCCCGGAGCTGCTGGGCGGCAACTACACCGAGGTCAGGTACGAGAACCTGCTGGCGGACGCGCCGGCGGAGACGGGGAGGCTGCTCCGGTTTCTGGGCGCCGACGCGAGGGAAGGGTCCGTCCGCCGCTGCGTCGAGGAGGCGAGCTTCGAGAAGTTGTCGGGCGGCAGGCGGCGGGGGGAGGAGGACCCCACCTCCATGGTCAGGAAGGGCGTGTCGGGTGACTGGAGGGGCACCTTCACCGAGCGGGACAGGCGCATCTTCAAGGAGGAGGCCGGGGACCTGCTCGTCGAGCTCGGCTACGAGAAGGACGACGACTGGTGACCTGGGGCGTCCCGTTCCGCAGCCGGGAGGCCGGCACGGTCGGGGATGTGGGCCCGGGGCTATTCCCTCGCGCGGACCCGCTTTATTCTGCGGTTGAGCCCGTCGAGCATCCGCCAGGTTCTCGACCCCAAAACGCCCTCCAGTTGGCGCTGGAGGGAGGCGACGGCATCCGTGAGCCGCCTGGTATCCCTGGCCCTTCTGCCCTGCTCCTTCGCCTCGGCGACGGCCTGAAAGAAGGCCTTCGATAGCCTCTCGGCGTGCCGCTCGGGGGGATTGCCGAGCCTCAGGTCTTCCTCCCCGACGAACCTCAGGTACCTCTCGGAGAGGGGCATGAACCGGGTGCCCACCAGGTCGTTCGCGCTCCCGAGCTCCCTGGCCGTCTCGGTCTTGACCGCCAGGCTTGGGGACCCTTCCAGCACCATGAGGTACCTGTCGTACTTGCGCCACCGGTTGGGGTAGTTGCGGCTCTCGACCTCCCGCCGAACCGCGGCGTAGAGGCCGTTGAGCAGCTTGTAGTGGAGCAGCACGCCCGTGAAATCCGCGAGCCTGGCGTCCCCGACCCAGTGCTCGGAGAGGTCCATGGGCTTCAGCTTGCCGTCCAGGAAGATCAGGGGGTGCTTTATGAGCAGCGAGTTCAGGCCGAAAAGGGCGCGCCTGATGCCGCCCCTCAGGATCGGCACGTCAGGGTTCGCCAGCACGTTTCCTACGTCGCCGACCGACTCGTAGGCCTCTTCGCTTACCTCCGAGGGGTCGTAGAACCTGTGCCGCTCCTTGAGCGGCTCGTCCTCCTCGCCCGCGACGTCGGCGAGGGGCTCCTCGGGGAACATGTCCAAGACGCTGGTGACCACGGCGTTGAAGGAGTTCTCGTTGAGGTACCCGAGAAGGCTCCTGAGGCCCACGACGTCCATGTACGGGTACACGAAGAGCTCGTCCACGTCGACGTTCAGGGTCCAACGCCCCATCCCGAAACGCTCGGCCAGGTACTTCCTCATCGAGAGCCCGTACCTCTTGAAGGGCAGCGTCGTGCGGAAGACCGTGACGCCCTCGTACCCCTTCAACGCCTCGACGGTGCCGTCGGTCGAACCGTTGTCGAGAAAGACCAGGTGCTTGGCCCCCAGGGAGCGGTAGTGATCCACAAACGACTTCACGTAAGGGCGGCCGTCGCGCACGACGGCGAGGACTATAACCTCGTCAGGCCCGTAAGAGACCTCGCCCGGGCCGTGCACGAGCCGCAAGGAGTGGTGCAGGAGCCACTCCTGGACGTTCTGCAGAAAAGGGGTCTCCGGCACGTCCGGCCTGGAGAGGTCGCGGCTGTACGTGTCCACGTGCTGCCCGTTGTTCTCCGGGACGTTTCCCGGCCCGATCACCGTCATGCCAACCCTTCTACCGGGGCGCCACCCTCCGCGCAAAGCGGGCCACGTTGCGGTCGCTATTGTCGCATCCCGGGGGACGCTCTGTGAACATTCGTCGCACCTACCCGCGCACCGACCCGACCACCCCTCGCCAGAAATCGTCCCTCTCGCCCGGCACGAGCGGCAGGTAGAGCGAGACCCGGTCCACGAGGCCGGAGTAGCGCTCCTCGAGCGCGGGGCCAACCTCTTCGGGCGCCGCCTCGACGACGAAGGCTCCGAGCATCTCGTCGGTGACGAGGGCCGGCATCTCGCGCCACTTCTTCTCCCTCGCCAAGACGCCGAGCTTCTCGCCGACATGCTCCCAGCCGTGGGCCTCGAGGACGGTCCGGTAGGTAGGGGTGGAGGCGTAGAAGCCTATCTGGGCCCGCACGGCCTCGCGCCCCTCCGCGGTATCCCCCTCACCGGAGACGACGAAGACGCTCGTCGCGAGCTCGACGCTCTCGGGCCGACGGCCGGCCTCGCGCGCGCCCTCGGCTATCGCGGGTTTCACGGTCCGCCTCAGGTACTCGGGGGAGTGGAAGGGGTGGACGTGGAAGCCGTCGCAGAGCTCGCCGGCCAGATGGGCGAGCCTCGTGTTCACGCCGGCGATGTACACGGGTATCTCCGGGTCTTCTATGGGACCGGGGTTGAAGAAGGGCGTCATCAGGGTGTGCCGGTAGAACTCGCCCTCGAACTCTAGCGGCCCCTCCGTCTGGAAAGATTCCCAGATGGCGCGCACCGCCAGGATGTACTCGCGCAGCCGGGCGGCCGGACGGCCGAAGGGCATCGAGAAGCGGCGCTCGACGTGGGCCCTGACCTGGGTCCCGAGGCCGAGGATGAAACGGCCGTCCGAGAGGCCCTGGAGGTCCCAGGCGGTCTGGGCCGTCTCCATCGGGGAGCGGGAGAAGGCAATAGCGACGGAGGTGCCGAGCTCGATAGCCTCCGTGGCGTTCGCGGCGATGGCGAGGGGGAGAAAGGCGTCGTGCTTGGTCTCGCTGGTCCAGAGGCCCGCGAAGCCCAGGCTTTCGGCGGCGCGGGCGGTCCGGTCCGTGCGCCTCAGGTAGTCGCCCTCGGTGCCGAGTCCGGCGTCGAGTTTCAGGGGCACGCTAGGGGATGAGGAGGAGCTTGCCGGTGGTCTTACGGGCTTCGAGGTCCCGGTGGGCCTGGGCGGCGTCCTCGAGGGCGTAGGAGCCGCCGATGCGGACGTCGAGGTTGCCCTGGCCGATCCAGGAGAACAGGCTCTCCGCGCGCCACAGGAGTTCCTCACGGGTGCGGGTGTACTGGGCGAGGGCCGGGCGGGTCACGTAGAGGCCGCCCTTCTGGTTGAGGACCTGAAGGTCGAAGGGGGGGACCTGCCCGCTCGACCCGCCGAAGAGGACCATGTAGCCGCGCGTCTTCAGGCAGTCGAGGCTCCCATCGAAGGTGTCCTTGCCGACGGAGTCGTAGACCACGTCCACGCCCTCGCCGCCGGTGATGCGGTCCGTCTCTTCGGCGAAGTCCTTCTCCCTGTACAGGATCACCTCGTCGGCCCCCGCCTCCTTCGCGAGCGCGGCCTTCTCCTCGGTGCCGGCGGTCCCTATAACGGTAGCTCCTCGCATCTTCGCCATCTGGCAGAGGAGCAGGCCGACGCCGCCGGCGGCGGCGTGGACGAGGGCGGTGTGCCCCTCCTCGAGCGGGAAGGTGCTGTGGGTGAGGTAGTGGGCCGTCATACCCTGGAGCATGATGGCCGCGGCGACCCGCGCCTCGACCATCGTGACGTTGAACGGGACGAGCTTGTCGGCCGGGGCGACCACCCCTTCTGCGTAGGAGCCCGGCACGCCGGCCCACGCGACGAAGTCCCCGGCGGAGACCTCCTCCACGCCCTCGCCGACGGCCTCGACCTCGCCCGCGCCCTCCAGGCCAAGGGTGAAGGGGGTCTCCCTCGGGTAGACACCGCTCCTCATGTATACGTCTATAAAGTTGACGCCGCTGGCGGCGTTCCTCACCCGCGCCTGGCCCGGGCCTGGTTCCGGGAGCTCCACGTCCTCGTAGGCGAGAGCCTCCGGACCGCCGTGCTCGTTTACCCTGATCGCCTTCACCCCAGAACCTCCCCTTTAGCGAGCGCCCCATCGCGCCGTATTCTAGCCAGAACCCGCCGTCCGGGGCCCGGCCGCCCTACTTCTTGCCCTTGGCCTTCCCCTTGCCCCCGGCCGCTTTCGGCCCCTTTGCCTTGGGAGCCTTTGCCTTGGGAGCCTTTGCCTTGGG
>JAUJMB010000125.1 GCA_030447045.1 Rubrobacteraceae bacterium
GGTGGTTGCCGTAGACCGCGTTCGCCTCGGCCTCCAGCTCCTCGATCCTCTCCATCACCCCGGCGTCGCCCCGCCTGGAGGCGAACGTCCTGTAGAGGACGTCCACCTGCCGGCGCAGGAGCTCGTCGTCTATGGAATCCCGCCCCTCGTACCAGGTTGCGACCCTCTCCTGCTCCTCACCATCCTCGAAGAGCTGGTTGTAGGCGGTGCCCGCGGCGACGAGCTCCCTTTGCGCGTCCTCGGAGCCCGTCACGGCCAGGTTCCACCACGCCTCGGCGACCCTCTTCTCGGCGGGTGCCACGCGCCCCTCGAAACGGGAGATAAAGGCCCGTATGTCGGTGGGAGAGGTCAGCGCGCGGCGGCGTCGCGGCGGTTGCCGAGCCAGATCACGACTAGCAGAACGATGATGCCGAGGGTCACGAACTGCAGCAGGTTCTCCGGTCGATTCTGCCCCCCGACGACGAGCGCCGCTACAAAGACCAGGCCGAGCCCGGCCCACCCCGCGGCCCTGAAGGCCAGGTAGCCGGCGACGAGCCCGACGAGCGTGTACAGGATGAACATGAACGGAGCCAGGGCGGTGAGGAACGCGAAGATGCCGGGGTTCACGCCCTGCGCCCACAGGCCGATCTGCCCCACCACTATAAACGCCAGAAACGCGCCCACGAAGATCACGGCGCCGGACTTGAGGGTCACGGGCTCGGGGTCGAGCCGGTGCGGCTCGTACCAGCGCGCCTCGCTCACGTCGTAGCGGCCCCTGGTCCTCGTCTCCCTCCCGAAACCGCCGCCGGAGGATTCCTCTTTCCTGCCGAAGCGGCCCTTGAAGCGCTCGCCTAAAGAGGGGCCGCCGGGCTCGCGGGCGCGGCGGCGGGAGGAGAGCTCGTCCTCGCTCTGGTCGAAGTCGAAGTTGAGGCCGGCCAGCTGGTCGGCGGCGTGGGCGAGGTCCAGGGCCTCGTCGTGCTCGCGACGACGGTCGGGGTCGGAGAGGACCGCGTTCGCCTCCTGGATGCGGGAGAACTTCTCCGCGCTGCCGCCGGGATGGTCGGGGTGGAGGGTCTTCGCGAGGTTGCGGTAGGCGTTCCGGATCTCGGCCTGCGAGGCCTCGCGCGGGACGCCGAGCACCTCGTAATAGTTGGTAGTCTTCGCCATCGTTTCCCTATTCTAACCCAAGCCCGGTCCCGTAGCCGCCCCCGCCAGCGCGGCCCGGATCTCCTCCAGGCACCACCCGTCCGTCTCCGTCCCGGCCGCCTCCCGAAGCGCCTCCTCGCTGACCCCGATCTCACCCAGGGCCCACGCCGCGTGCCCCCGCACGAGCGCCGAAGGGTCGTCGCGCAGGCACCCCTCGAGGGCCGGAACCGCCCCCTCCAGCCTCAGGTTACCGGCCGCCACGCAGCAGTTCCTCAGGAGCCCGTCCCGTCCGGGCCGCAGGAGCGGTGTTCCGGCGAAGCGCCTCCCGAACTCCTCGTCGGTCCGGATGCCGAGCACCGCCTCGATCTCCAGGTACGGCCCGGCGCCGCTCCCCGCCGAGAACTCCGGCCAGCGGCTCCTCGTCGCCTTCGCCTTGTTGTACGGGCAGACCTCCTGGCAGACGTCGCAGCCGAAGGCCCAGTCGCCCACCTGCGGGCGCAATTCGCGCGGGATCTCACCCTCGTTCTCTATCGTGAGATAAGAGATGCAGAGCCTCGCGTCGACCACCCCCGGGGCCTTTATGGCGCCGGTCGGGCAGCGGTCCATGCACCGGGAGCAGCGCCCGCAGGTCCCCGTGCCGGGCTCATCGGGCTCCAGATCGAGGTCCACGATAAGGTCCGCGATAAAGAAGTAGGACCCGATGTCCCCGTCTATAAGGCAGGAGTTCCGCCCGAAGAACCCGAGCCCGGCCTTCTGGGCCGCCGAACGCTCCAGGAGCGGCACCGCGTCCGTGAACCCGCGAGCCTTGATCCTGGCCCCCAACGCCTCTTCGAGCTCCTCCCGCAGCCCGAACAACCGCCCCTTGATGACCTCGTGGTAGTCCCTCCCCCACGCGTACCGCGCCACCCTTCCTCCGCCCCCGGCGTTCTCCGGGTGCTCGCCGGGGTAGTAGGAGACCCCCAGCGAGACGACGCTCCTCGCGCTCTTCTGCAGCTTCTTCGGGTTCGCCAGCAGCTCCACGGGCCTGTGCATAAAGCCCATGTCCGCCGCCATCCCCGCCTCCTGCCACCGGCGAAGCCGCTCGCCGCCCTCCCGCAGGGGCTCGGCCCGCGCCACCCCGACCAGGTCGAAGCCCGCCGCGCGCGCCCGCTCTTCGAGGAGGCGCCTGGCCTCCGCCGGGCCGATTGTGTCCATCTGTTCCATAGGGCCCCCGGATTGTACCGCCGCCGGCCCTATGGACCGTAGAAGGCGCTGTTCGTGTGGGTATATATACTTCCTGGAAGTGGGAGGCGATCTTTTGAGGAGGGCCGCGGTGGCTATATCTACGGTAAACCCGGCGACGGGCGAAGAAATCGAGACCTTCGAAGCTTTGGGCGAGGAGGAGATAGAGGGAAAGCTCCAGCTCGCGGCCGACACGTTCCGCGAGTACCGGAAGACCTCCTTCGCGGAGCGGGCCGGGTGGCTGACGCGGGCGGCGGAGATCCTCGAAGCGGAGGCCGAAGAGCTCGGCCGCATCATGACGCTGGAGATGGGCAAGACGTACGCCTCCGCCATCGCCGAGGCGAACAAGTGCGCCCGCGGCTGCCGCTACTACGCGGAGAACGCCGAGGCGATGCTCGCCGACGAAGAGATCGAGACGGAGGGCGCCAGGACTTTCGTCCGCTACCAGCCCATAGGCCCCGTGCTGGCGATCATGCCGTGGAACTTCCCGTTCTGGCAGGTCTTCCGGTTCGCAGCACCCGCCTTGATGGCCGGGAACGTGGGCCTGCTCAAGCACGCCTCCAACGTGCCCCGGTGCGCGCTCGCGATAGAGGACATCATCCGCCGGGCCGGGTTCCCCGAGGGAGCCTTCCAGACGCTGCTCATCTCATCGGGCCAGGTCCAGGCCGTCATCGACGACCCGCGGGTGCGGGCGGCCACGCTCACCGGCAGCGAGCCCGCCGGGCGGCAGGTGGCGAGCGAGGCCGGCGGGAACATAAAGAAGACCGTGCTCGAGCTCGGCGGCAGCGACCCGTTTATCGTGATGCCGAGCGCCGACCTGGACAAGGCCATAAGCACCGCCGTCACGTCGCGCACCCTCAACAACGGCCAGTCGTGCATCAACGCCAAGCGCATCATCGTCCACGAGGAGATAGCCGAGGACTTTACGCGCCGCTACGTCGAGGGCATGGCCGCGCTAAAGGTCGGCGACCCGATGGACGAGAACACGGACATGGGCCCGCTCGCCACGCCCGGTATCCTCGAGGACGTCTCCGGGCAGGTCCAGAAGAGCGTGGAGGCCGGGGCGAAGGTGCTGACCGGGGGCGAGGCGCCTAAAGGGCCCGGCAACTTCTACCCGCCGACGGTGCTCACGGACATCCCCGAAGACTCGCCGGCCTACAGGGAGGAGATCTTCGGCCCCGTCGCCTCGCTCTTCCGCGTCAGAGACATAGACGAGGCCATAGCCCTCGCCAACGACTCGGACTTCGGCCTCAGCTCCTCGGCCTGGACCAACGACCCGGACGAGCAGGAGCGGTTCGTCAACGAGCTCGAGACCGGGATGACCTACATAAACCGCATGACCGAATCGACGCCCGAGATCCCGTTCGGCGGCGCCAAGAACTCGGGCTACGGCCGCGAGCTCTCCCACTTCGGCATCCACGAGTTCATGAACCCGAAGACGGTCTGGGTGGACAGGAGCGACGAGGGCGCGAGCACGTCGGCGGCCGAGTAGGCCCCGGTGAATCCTCTTGCTGAATTTCTGCCAAACGGGCGGTAGATTCTGGACAGGATGAGAACGAACCACGACAGCCAGAGAGCGATCCCGGGGAGGCCGTGATGCTCGCGCGCCTCCTCGGTATCGGGCTCGCCTACGGGTTCGCCTTCATGCTCGTGAAGTCGCTCTTCCCCGAGCCCTTCATACTCCTCATCATGCAGGGCGGCACGAGCAGCGAGGGCGACCTGACCACCCTCGCCCTCGTCTACATGGGCGTCGGCCTGATCTCCGGCCTCATAGCGGCCCCCATCTTCGGCGGCTTGCTGCTCCTCCGCCGCGGCCCCGGCGGGGACGGACGTGCGGGCTCCCGCCTCGTCCTGAGCCTCGCGCTCGCGCTCCTGACCGGCACCATCTCGGGCGTCCTGACCCTGCTCGTCTACGCCTACGGCATCCTCCCCCCTGGCGGCGTACTCGACCCCCTCAAGCTCGTACGCAACTCCGTACACTCGGCCCCAGGTGTCGGCCTCCTCATAGCCTGGACCATCGCCCGCGACCTGCTCCCCGCCGGCCTCGCCGGCCTCTTCCTCTCGCCCCTCATCGGCAGCACCCTTCAGCGCCTCTACGAGGCCGGAAGGCCGCCGCAGCAGAGGACCTACGACCAGTACGACTACTAGGTAACGCGCCGCCGCGGCGCTCTCAGCCGTCAGCAGAAGGTCCGGAATAATCGCCCAACGTCCTGCCGCACCCCCCCGCACCGAGATTGGACCGTCCGTCCAACCCCAACGTAGGGGCGGATCGCAAACCCGCCCGCGCACCCCGGTCCCATCAACACAGGAAACGAACGCCCAGAACGGCGCACGAGGACCGCTGACGGCGAGGGCGGTGGGACCGGAGGGTCGGGCTGAGAGGCTAGAGGATGCTGACAAGCGGCGAGAGTTTGCAATCCGCCAGGGCGTACTCTTCCGCCTGGCGGAAGGAGCGGACGGTGTACTCCAGGCAGTTGCTGCGGCAGTCGACCTTGCCGCACGGGATCTCGACCGTTCCCAGGTCTTCGACGATGCGGACCACGGGGTCGAGGTCGTCGCCGGGGGTCGCGTCCGTGCGCCGCACGTATTCGCCCT
>JAUJMB010000126.1 GCA_030447045.1 Rubrobacteraceae bacterium
CCGCCGCCCTGACCACGCTCCCGGTCGCCACCACGGCCGCCACCGTGGCCGCCGCGCTCCCGGCCCCCTCCGTCCCCGCGCCTCTCTCTTCTCTCGCCCATGGTCTCTCCTTCCGGTAGTTTTCCTCTCTCGACACCTAACCCTACCCGCGGAGGCTGAGCCACAATCCTCCGCCCGGGGCCGGTGGGGCGCCGGGGCGGTTTTCGTCCGGCGGGTAAGCGGGGAAAGAACGGACAGAGGCCGTGATGTCCGGGGCGACAGGTGCACAGGAGGCGGTTTGAGCATTCGGGAGCAGGAGCAGCGGCAGAGGCAGGCCATGAACAGGATCGACGAGCGGATGCGCCAGTCCGATAGGGAGGTCCGCGGGGCCATGGACGAGCGCAGCCGGCAGGCGGACCTGCGGGCCAGGGAGATCGTGCGCAGGATCGAGAAGGGCGACGCGGACCCCCGACCCCTGCCCGGCCTGAGGGAGGACTCGCTGGAGTCCATGGAGTCCATGAAGTCCATGGAGTCTTCGGAGTCGATGGAGTCCATGGAGTCCGCGGATCCGGTGCTGGAGGTGAGCGTGGACGCGGAGGCCAGGGAGATGGGCAAGGACATGCCGATCGACGCGTACGTGCCGTACAACGCCGCCGAGGCGGAGGAGGACCTGGCCCAGCGCGTCACCGAGGAAACCGGCGGCCACGGCGATCCCCACGCCCACAACGAGCAGAAGGCCGACGAGATCTCCCGCCAGATGACCGAGGACACCGGTGCCGAGGGGGACATGACCAAACACGCCGAAGGCAAGGTCGACCAGATGGGTCAGGAGATGTTCGAGTAGTAGCTGTTAGCCGTCGGCTTTCGGCCATTAGCCCTTTTGTTCACGCCGGAGCGGATACCTTCGCAGTTTGTATTGGGTGAGATGGTACTTATCCGTACTGGCGGCGCATCTGGTTCGGGCGAGCACGGTCGCGCCCTGATGGTTCGGATCCTCCTCTAGAGCGATGTTCAGGTGGGGTAGGTCACCGCGCGCACCGCAAGCGAGCGGCGGCGCGTCCCCCGTCCTCGCCCGAAGCTGACGGCTGATCGCTGAAATCTGACAGCTCTTTGGGTGGACCGTCCCGGTTCGCTGGTGCAAAATAACCCGGGCCGCCGCGGGCGGAAACACGGGCGCACAGAAGGGAAGGTGGCGGTTGAGACGGAGGACGCGCCGCACGTACGGCACCAAGACGCTGGTCCTTCTCTCGGTGGCACTGCTCTTCCTATCCCCCCAGGGCCCGGCCGCGGCCCAGGGGAACGGCCCCAACCCGGACGGCGCCCCGGAGATCGACGCCTCCTCGTGGGCCCTCGTGGACCGGGAGACGGGCCTCTACCTGGCCGGCAAGGAGCCGGACAAACGCCTGCCCATAGCCTCGACGACCAAGGTGATGGTCGCCCTGGTCGCGCTTGAAGGCGGCGCCAAGCTCGACGAGGAGGTGACGGTCTCGGAGAACGCCGCCTCCTACGCCGGGGGCGTCTACAGCGCCGCGGGCCTCTACCCCTACGACACCGTGAGCGTCAGGGAGCTTTTAGAGGCGACCCTCGTCCCCTCGGGCACCGACGCCGTCTACGCGCTCGCAGAACACCTCGGGGGCGGCAGCGTCGAGGAGTTCGTCGGCAAGATGAACGGGAAGGCCGAGGAGATGAACCTCAAGAACACCCACTTCGAGAACCCGGCCGGCCTCGACACCCGCGGGCACTACTCCAGCGCCGGGGACCTCGCCAGGATCACGCGCGAGGCCATGGAGTACCCGGAGTTCCGCGAGATCGTCGGCAAAACCGCCATCACCATCACCACCCAGGATAGGGAGATCCCGCTCGACACCACCAACCTCCTTATCGCCCCGAACTCCGGCTACGACTACGGGCCGGCCAACGGCGTCAAGACCGGCACCTCCCCGGCCGCAGGACCGTCCCTGATCTCCTCGGCCCAGAACGGCGAGGAGTCCTACGTCGCCGTCGTGCTGGACGCCGCCGGGGACCTCTACCGCTTCGAAGCCTCCGAGACGGCGCTGGAGTACGGCTTCGGGGACTTCGGCGAGAGGGCCTTTGTCGAGAGGGACGCCCCGTTCAAAAAGCTCCAGCTCCCCTACCGCCGCGAGGAGTCCGTCCAGCTCGTCGCCCAGAAGGCCGTCTCGGGCCTCGGGGGGCCAGGTCTTGAGGTCGAGCGGCGCGTGGAGACCCGCAAGGAGGCGCCGCCTTCGGCCGACGCCGGTCAGGAGCTCGGCACCGTCGAGGTGTTCGTGGACGGGCGGAGCGCCGGAACCTCGCCGCTCGTCGCCGCCAGGGGGTACGAAGAGGCGGGCCTGTGGCAGAAGATCCGGTACTGGTCCTCGGGCGCCGCGCGGGGGGTCTCGGACTGGATCTCGAAGACCGCCGAGGGCTGAGACCCGGCCCCACCAGGTCCCTAAAAAACGTCGTGCCGTCCGGCGCGGAAGGGTAGAATGCGTGGCGTGAACCAGACCAGGATAGACGGCCGCTACACCATCGAGCGCCCCCTGGGGAGCGGTGGCATGGCGGAGGTCTTTCTGGCCCACGACGACGTCCTCGACCGGGACGTGGCCCTGAAGGTCCTGAGGAGCCAGTACGCCGGCGACGAGGAGTTCTACGAGCGCTTCAGGCGCGAGGCGACGAGCGCTGCGGGCCTCTCCCACCCCAACATCGTCCAGGTCTACGACCGGGGGGAGACGCCGGAAGGCACCTGCTACATCGCGATGGAGTACGTCTCGGGCGGCACGCTCAAGGAGCGGCTGGACGAGAGGGGCCCGATGGAGCCCGGGAGGGCGCTCGCCGTCGCGGGCCAGGTGGCCGAGGCGCTGTGGGCGGCGCACGAGCGCGGCGTCATACACCGCGACATCAAGCCCCAGAACATCCTCGTCACGGACATGGGCCACCTGAAGGTGACGGACTTCGGCATCGCGAGGGCGGCCTCTGCGGCCACGATCTCGGCGACGAACGCGGTCTTCGGGACGGCGGGCTATCTCTCCCCGGAGCAGGCCCTGGGCGAGCCGGCCACCCCCCGCAGCGACCTCTACTCTTTGGGCATAGTCCTCTACGAGCTGCTCACCGGCGTCGTCCCCTACAGGGCGGACAACCCCGTGGCCGTCTGCATGAAGCACGTCACGGAGCCCCTGACCCCGCCCCGCCGGCTCGACCCCACCATCCCCGAGGCCGTCGATGCCCTCGTCGTCAAGATGCTCGCCAAGGACCCCGCCGACCGCCCCGCGAGCGCCTCGGAGGTCCTCGACGACATCGAGGGCGCCCGCAGGGGCGCCCCCCCGCCGGCCCCCACCCCGAGGACCGGTACGCCCAGGATCGGCGTCCGCAAGACGGCCAAACCCGCCGACCCGGCCGCGGTCGCGACCGCTGGCGGCAGGACGGCCGAGACGGCGAAGAGCGCGACGCCGGCGGCGGGCGGCGGGCGGCGCCAATTCACCGGGCGCAGGGCCCGGTGGCGCGGCGCGGCGGTGGTGGTCCTCTCCGCGCTCCTCGCCCTGGCGCTTCTCGGCGCGGCGACCCTGGGCCTCTTCCCGGGGTCCGGGGACGGGACGCCGTTCGGGCGGGTGCAGGGCGTGGCCGGCGAGGGCCTCGACGCCCCGGCCGCCGGCACGGGCGGAACCGGCGGCGCGGGCGGGGGCCCAGGCACCATAGAGCCGCCTCCCGCGGTTCCCCAGGCCTCGCCCCCGGCCTCCGCGTCGCCGCCCGCAGCCTCTCCCCCGGCCTCGACGCCGCCGGAAGAGCCCCCACCCGGGGTGGACCAGTACGATGGCGGTTAGGGGCCCGTGGGCCCGGGGGGCCGCGAGATGCTAGAGTCGGACGCCAGGAGAGAGAGGGAGGAGCGCCGGATGGCCAACCTGAGCGTGGGGGACGTCGCCCCGTCATTCGAACTGCCGGACCAGCAGGATCACCCCTGGAGCCTCTCGGGGCAGCTGGAGGTGGGCCCGGTCGCCCTGATCTTCTACCGGGGCGACTGGTGCCCCTACTGCAACGGCCAGTTGGCCGCCTACGCCAGAAAGTACAACGAGTTCGAGCGGCGCGGCACGCAGCCCGCCGCCATAAGCGTGGACCCCCCGGTCCACAACGCCAGGATGGTCGGGAAGCTGCAGATACCCTTCCCCCTCCTAAGCGACCCGAAGGGCGAGGTGGCCCGCGCCTACGGCCTCTGGAACGAGAAGGAGAACGTCGCGGTCCCCGCGGTCGTGATCGTCAACCGCGCCGGCGAGGTCACCTACCTGCACGTCGGCTCGGACCCCGCCGACCGCCCGACGGACGGGGAGGTCTTCGCCGCCCTGAAGGCCCTGAAGGAGCCGGGCGTTCCGGGCACCCGCATCGAGCGCCGCACCGGCGGCCCCGAGCTGAGGATCACGGCGGTGGAGGCCCGCAACGGCAGCGTTCGCCCCTCCGGCCGCCAGGCCATGGAGCTCGACGAGCTCCACTCCTACTACCGCGGGGCCCACGCCACCACCACAACCCTCGAAGGTCGCGTCACCGGCTTCCTGCTCAAGAAGGCCTCGCAAGAGATCTCGCGCCACCAGCAACTCATCCGCGACTACGCCGCCGCCGCCCAACAGACCGCCGACCTCGTCAGAGAGCAGTCCTGAAGACAGAACCAGCCCAGGAACCGACGCCCCATCCCGTTCGGACCGTTGGATACCAACCAGACCTGCCACTTACCCCTATCGCTCCCATCCGGTAGAGGCGAACCGAGGTCCCTCCGGCGTCCCTGAGTGCCTCCCTTGCCTGGACCCGACGCGGAATCCGTCGAGGGTGACCGTCGGGCCGCGTCCTCTGTAGCCCTCCCGCCGGTCGGCAAGGGGACGGCCCCGTTGGTAGGCCCAACGGGCTCGTTGTCGGTTCCCGCGT
>JAUJMB010000127.1 GCA_030447045.1 Rubrobacteraceae bacterium
GGAAGCCCCTGTCGTAGCCGGCCTGGATGGCCGCGCGCGAGGTGCGGCCCCGCCTCACCTCTTCCTTGATCCTCTCGAAGATCACCACGTTCGCGTCGGCGGCGACACCTATGGAGAGCACGATCCCCGCTATTCCCGGCAGCGTCAGCGTGACCGGCACCGCCACCACTATCCCCCACATCAAGAACGCGTAGGCCAGAAGCGCCAGCGCCGCCACCAGGCCCAGGGCGCGGTAGATGACCACGAGCAACGCCAGCACCAGCGCGAACCCGATCACGGCGGCCAGCAGCCCGCTCCTCAGCGAGCTCAGGCCCAACGTCGGCCCGACCGTGGTCTGGGAGATGATCTCCATGTTCACCGGAAGGGCGCCGGTGTTGAGTACGGTCTCGAGTTGGCGGGCCTCGTCCTCGGGCAGCCCGCCGGGCGTGCCGCCGGAGATCTGAATCTGATCGGACAGGACGGTCTCAACCGTGGGCGCGCTCTGGATGTCCTGGTCGAGCGCGATGGCGAGCTGGGCCGGCTCCCCGCTAACGCTCGCCTCGTTGATCATCTCCTGGGTCAGCTCGGCCATCTGGTTCCCGCCCTCGTTGGTCAGCTGCAGCGAGACCACCCGCTCGTTTCTCTCGTCGAACGAGACGTTGGCGCCGTTCTGCCGCAAGGCCTCGCCGGTCAGGTCCGGCTTCTGGCGGACCACGTAGCCGAACACGTCCGTGCCGCCGCCCTGGAAGGCGGGGCTCTCCTCGAAGAGGACCTTCGTCTCGCCGGGCTCGAAGTCCTGGTCGTCCCTGAGGTCTTCTTCGAGCTCCTCTTTGACCGACTCGATCTCCTCCGGCGGCGTGTTGGGGCTCCCGTCGACGGCGAGGACCTGGTAGAAGCCAAGTTGGGCCGTGCGGCCGATGATGTCGATGATCTCCTTCGGCTTTTCGACGCCGGGGATCTGGACGACTATCTGGTTCTCGCCCTGGACCCGCACGTCGGGCTCGGCGACGCCGAGGCGGTCGATGCGCTGCCGGATCAGGTCGGAGGCCTGCTCCATCTCCTCCCGCGTGACGTTCCCCCCGCCCGTCTGGGAGCCCCTGAGCTGCGCGCTGACGCCGCCCTGCAGGTCCAGCCCGAGCTGGGTCGACTCCGTGACCGGCTGGCGCAGGAAGATCAGGTACGCCGCGACCCCGAGCAGCACGACGACGAGCCCGAGGACGATGAGGTTGTTTCTCGTGCTACCCATAAGATCGGGGCCCAATTATATAGGCATCAGGCTTCAGGTATCAGGTGTCAGTCCTGGGGCGTTTAGCGTGGCCCGCCGACAGCGACGACCCGCGGCCACGATGTCCTCTCCCGAACGTTGCGGCCGCCGAGGACATCTCCCGCACGGGAAAAATGACCGCTTACCACCAAGAGACTGCCATCAGGCTGACTCGTACCTGGAGATCCAGGCCTCCGACCACGCCGCAAAGCCGCCGGCGGAGATCTCGGCCCGCGCCCTCCGGCACAGGGCGACGGTGAAGTGGACGTTGTGGAGGGTGAGCAGGCGGTGGCCGAGCAACTCGTCTTCGCGGACGAGGTGCGATAGGTAGGCCCTGCTGTAGCCCGCGCAGGCCTCGCACGAGCACTCGGGGTCGAGCGGGCCGAAGTCCCGCCGGAAGCGGGCGTTCTTCAGGTTCAGGCGGCCATCCGGGGTGAGTGCCGCGCCGTGGCGGGCCAGTCGGGTCGGCAGCACGCAGTCGAACATGTCCACCCCGAGCGCGATGACCTGGAGGATGCCGACGGGGTCCCCGATGCCCATAAAGTACCTCGGCCGGTCCTCGGGCAGCCCGGCCGCCGTCGCGGCGAGCGTGTCGAGCATCTCCTCCCTCGACTCCCCGACGGAGAGCCCCCCGACAGCGTAGCCGGGGAAGCCTATCTCGACCGTGCGCTCCAGGCTCTCGGCGCGCAGATCTCTGTAGAGGCCGCCCTGCACGATCCCGAAGAGCGCCTGGTCCTCGCGGGCGTGGGCCTCCTTGCACCGCGCCGCCCACCGCGCCGTCCGGCGCAGCGACTCGGCGTGGTACCCGTGATCCGCGTTGGCCGGTGGGCACTCGTCGAGGACCATGGCGATGTCCGCGCCGAGGTCCTCCTGGACCCTCGTCGTGAGCTCCGGCGTGAACTCGTGGGGGGAGCCGTCGTAGACGGAGGCGAACCGGACGCCGTTCTCTTCGATCCGGCGCGTCTTCGCCAGCGAGAACACCTGGAAGCCGCCGGAATCCGTGAGCATCGGCCCGTCCCAGCCGCTGAAGGCGTGCAGCCCCCCGGCCTCCTTCACCAGATCCGCGCCGGGACGCAGGTAGAGGTGGTAGGTGTTGCCGAGCACGACGCCGGCCCCGGCTCCCCGCAGGTCCCGCGGCGTCAGGCCCTTGACCGTGCCCTTGGTGCCGACGGGCATGAAGACGGGGGTCTCGGCAGGCCCGTGGGGGGTGTGCAGGACGCCGGCCCGCGCCCCGCCCTCCCTGGCGGTCACCTCTATGGAGACGGGGGCGCCTACGGGGTCCTCCCGCCGTTCAGGACCAGCATGGCGTCCCCGAAAGAGTAGAAGCGGTACCGTTGCTCGACGGCCGCACGATAAGCCTCCCGCACGAGATCCTCTCCCCCGAAGCTCATTACCATCGCCAGCAGCGTCGACCGGGGCAGGTGGAAGTTGGTCAGCAACGCGTCCACGACCCGCCACCGGTAGCCCGGGTACACGAACAGCCGCGACTCACCGGACAGCTCGCCTGTCCCAGCCCAGGTCTCCAGCGTCCGGGCGACCGTGGTCCCGGCGGCGACCACCCGCCCCGCCCCTTCGACGACGCGGGCCGCCTCTTCGGGCACGTTGTAGCGCTCGGCGTGCATCCTGTGATCCTCCAGCTTCTCCGTCCTCACCGGAAGAAAGGTGCCCGTGCCCACGTGGAGGGTCACGCGCGCGACCGCGGCCCCGGCCCGCTCGGCCCCGGCCAGCACCTCCTCCGTAAAGTGGAACCCTGCTGTCGGGGCGGCGGCGGAACCGGGCTCCCTGGCGTAGACGGTCTGGTAGCGGGCCTCGGCCTCCTCCGTGGCCTCTATGTAGGGCGGCAGGGGCATCCGTCCGTGCCTCTCAAGCAGACCCGGCACGTCGGGGGCGGAGACGGCCCAGCGGCCCTCCCCTAGGTTCTCCAAGAGATCGAGCCCCGCGTCGCCTACCAGGAGCCGCCCGCCTGGCTTGAGGCGCTTGGCAGGGCGCGCGAGGGCCTCCCAGGCATTGTTCCGGTCGGGGCCGAGGTCGCGGAGAAAGAGCAGCTCGACCTCGCCGCCGGTCGGCTTGCGGGCCTTCAGGCGGGCGGGCAGGACCTTCGTCTCGTTCAGGACGAGGGCGTCGCCGGGGCGCAGGAAGAGGGGCAGCTCGCGGAAGGTGCGGTGCTCGATGGTCCCATGGTGCGCGTCGAGGACCATCAGGCGCGAGGCGTCGCGGGGCTCGGCCGGCGACTGGGCGATCAGGGCCTCCGGGAGGTCGTAGTCGAGGTCGGAGAGGAGCAAACTAGCGGCGCAGGATGACGTTCAAGACGATGGTGCCCACGACGGAGAGCAGGATCATGAGCCCTATGGGAAAGTACACCGTGAAATTGCCCCGCCTGAAGACCAGGTCGCCCGGCAGCCGGTCGAAGCCGAGGCGCCCGAGCACCAGGAGGAGGCCGCCGAGCACGAGCAGCACCAGCGCCCCGCCGATCAGCAACCTGCCCAGGCCTTCGAGTCCCACGGGCCTATTCTATTGGACGCGGGCCCTTTCTCCAAAATCGCGCCCGCCCCGAGCGGCTTTGCACAGCTCCTGACGTTCGACGGCAAGAACCCCAACGGTCCCTGGCAGCTGTGGGTTTTTGACGACGCTAGCGGCGACCTGGGACCGTTCGTCGGCGGCTGGAGCGTCACGATCAAGGCCAGGGTCCTCCGCCAACGCCCCACAAGCAGGTGGCCGGAGCACAACGCCCGGCCCCCCTCCACTCGCCCCTGTTCGCCCGAGTGCGTGAAGAAACCGTTTGGAAAATCGGAGTGGGTCCCCAACAGAGGCTTCGATGGCCGCCAAAAGGGGACGAAGGAGGCTCGATCGGTCGCTTTTTTGCGCCAAAGCTGCGCGGTTGAGAAGTCTTTAGCTATTTCCCAAACAGTTTCGGTAGGTCTGTTCCCGGAAATTCGCCAAGAAAGTCCCAAAGATAGCCCGTTTGGGGGATACGCTGTCTTTACTTGATCGCTAGGCTGGTTCTCGATGGAAAGGGTCGGCTTGCCGAGGACGCGGGCCGGAAAGGAGAGCATGCGCCTCTTGCAACCCCTTGTGCCGGAGGTTGCTGCGGGTGTTTGCTTCTGGGCACCTGTAAGGTACCCAGCCGGGGCGTCGCTGATGTGGCCTTTTGGGCCGTTGACGAATGAGGAGGCAAGCCTGGGTTAGAGATGCCGGAGACGCGGAGCTACTACTCCGCACAAATTTGCGTCGAACGCCCCCGATGGGGCCATAGGATGCGGGAGAAAGCATTGCGTAAGAGATTTTGGCTCAGCGTCGTTACGCTCGCGGCGTTGATGTTGGCCTTGGCGGGGGTGGCCCTCGCCCATCCCGAGCACGACGGCGGCACGGACGCGGAGGACGGCGCCCACGACCTGCACCAGCACGGCGACGGGGTCGGCCACCTGCCCGCCACGGACGAGAACGTCGACGTGGTCTCCAAGCTCAGGCTCGACAACGTGGTGCCGGAGAAGATCGCGGACGTCGGCGTCCACAAGGGCTACGCCTACCTGGCCGCCTGGGGCTCGGTCACCTGCGACGACAACGGCGTCCACGTCGTGGACATCCGCGATGCCGCGAACCCCAAAGAGGTCAAGTTTATCCGCTCCAAGC
>JAUJMB010000020.1 GCA_030447045.1 Rubrobacteraceae bacterium
TCCTCAGGGACTCGGACGGCCTGCTCTTCACCGCCGACGCCTTCGGGTGCCTGCCCCGCAAGATACGCGTCGGCGTCCGCAAGGCCCTGTGCACCGACCCGCCCCTCGCCAGACGCTCGGCGCAGAAGCTGCTGGCCGAGGACTTCACTACCGCCGTCATGGCCCACGGCCCGGTGCTACGCGGCGACGCCCGTACAAGACTCCAGCGGGCGGTCGAGCGTTGCCGGTACTAGGTGGATCCGTAATGATGCCGGGTGCGAGAGAGCGGATCGACCCGTGGGCTCTCTCTTTCAGGCGGCTGCGGACTTCGGACCTCGCCCTCATGCACCGCTGGCTGAACGCTGCGCACGTCATCCGCTGGTGGTATGGGGAAGGAACCTCCTACCGGGAGATCGAGGAGAAGTACCTGCCCCGCATCGAGGGCAGGGAGGCGGTGAGGCCGTACGCGATCCTGATTAGGGGCACGCCCATCGGTTACATCCAAGGCTACCCGATCTCCGACGAAGACGACGAAGAGTACGCGCGTCTGGTGGACGTCGAAGCCTCGGCCGGCATCGATCTGTTTATCGGGGAAGAAGGGTACCTCCACAAGGGCCTCGGGAGGCACATCCTCGAACGGTTCCTGACGGAGGACATTTTCTCGGACCCGGAGGTTGAGGTCTGCGTGATCGGCCCCGAACCGAACAACACCTCGGCGATCCGGGCCTACGAGAAGGCTGGCTTCCGGTACTTCAAGACCATCCAGGTCCCCGGAGAACCCGAGCCGGAGTACCTGATGAGGCTCACCAGGAGGGAGTTCGAGGGGGGCGGGCTTGGCTGAACGGACAGGCTTCCGCCACGACGCGATAGTGGTCGGCTCCGGGCACAACGGGCTCATCGCCGCCGCCTACCTGGCGAAGGCCGGCAAGAAGGTTTTGGTTCTGGAGCGGCGGGGTGTGATCGGGGGGGCGACCGTCACGGAGGAGCCGTGGCCGGGGTACAGGATCTCGACCTGCTCCTACGTCTGCCAGTTGCTCTTGCCGGAGGTCGTACGGGATCTCGACCTCGTCCGTCACGGCTACGACGTCAGGCCGTTCGACCCCCAGTACTTTATCCCGTTCCCTGAGGGGCGGTACCTGATCTCCTACCTGGACGCAGGGAAGACCGCCGAGCAGATAGCGAAGTTCTCCCGCCGGGACGTCGCGGCCTACGACGCCTACTGGATGATGTGGGACCGCATCATCGCCCGGATGCGCCCGCTGCTGGATCTCCCGTCCCCCACCCCGGAGGACATCGAACGCGCCTTCGACGGGCCCGGGGGCGAGGAGGACTGGCACACGCTCACGCAGAAGAGCGTCGCCGGGATTCTGGACGAATATTTCGAGTCCGAGGAGCTAAAGGCGGTGCTGTGCGTCGGCGGCGTCATCGGGACGAACGCGGGCCCCCGCACCCCCGGCACCGCCTACGTCAAGTACCACCACATCCTCGGCCAGGTTGGCGGGCACCAGGGCGCCTGGGGCTTTGTCCGCGGCGGCATGGGCGCCGTCGCCGGGGCCATAGCCTCCTCCGCCCGGGAGGCGGGCGCCGAGATCCTGACCGACGCAGAGGTCGCCGAGATAGACATCCGGGACGGGGCCGCGAGGGGCGTCAACCTCCTCGACGGCCGGTCCTTTGAGGCCGGCGTCGTCCTCTCCGGGGCCGACCCGCACCGGACCTACCTCGGGATGGTCGGGGAGGGGCACCTGCCGGAAGACCTCGTCGAAGGCGTGAAGGGGATGCGCGTCGAGGGATCGGTGGTGAAGGTGCTGCTCGCGCTCGGGGAGCTGCCGGACTTTGTGGCGTTGCCCGGGAAGGAGATCGGCCCCCAGCACACCGGCGGCATCGTCATAAACCCTTCGGTGGACTCGCTGCAAGAGGCGTGGGAGGAGTGCGAGCGGGGCGAGCCCTCAGGCAACCCTTTCATGGACGCCTACATCCAGAGCGCGACAGAGGACGGCCTCGCCCCACCGGGCAAGCACACGATGAGCCTGTTCTGCCAGTACGCGCCGTACCGGCTCGCCAGGGGGACGTGGGAAGAGAGGCGGGAGGAGATCGGCAAGAACATAGTCAGGACGCTCGCCGAGTACGCGCCGAACCTGCCGGAGGCCGTCGAGGGCATGGAAGTTCTCGGTCCGCCGGACATAGAGGAGCGGATCGGGATAACGGGCGGCAACATCTTCCACGGAGAGATCCTGCCAGATAGCATGTTCTCTGGCCGCCCCGTCCCCGGCTACGGCGGCTACCGCACGCCCGTGGAGAACCTCTTTCTCTGCGGCGCCGGCACCTGGCCCGGCGGGGCCGTCTTCGGCGCCCCGGGCCGCAACTGCGCGCGAGAGGTGCTCCAGAACGCCAGGGCCCCGGACAGGCTGACAGGCTGAAGTGTCCACAAGCTGACCAGTTCAAGGAGAGGAGACGCACCATGCAGACAGAGACCAAGAGCATAAAGAACTTCGTCAACGGGGAGCACGTCGACCCCGCCGACGGACGTTATTACGACGTGACGAACCCCGCAACGGGCGAGGTCTTTGCCCAGGCCCCGGCCTCGGGCAAGGAGGACGTGGACCGGGCCTACAGGGCCGCCGAGAAGGCCTTCGAGGGGTGGCGCGACGCGACGCCGGCCACGAGGCAGCTCGCGCTGTTCAGGATCGCCGACGCCCTGGAGGAGCGGGCCGAGGAGATAGTGCGGGCCGAGTCCGAGAACACCGGCAAGCCCATCGGGCTCACCATGGAAGAAGAGATACCGATGGCGGTCGACCAGATCCGGTTCTTCGCCGGCGCCGCACGGGTGCTCGAGGGCAAGTCCGCCGGCGAGTACCTCGAGGGCCACACCTCCTTTATCCGGCGCGAGCCCGTGGGCGTCTGCGGCCAGGTTACCCCCTGGAACTACCCGATGATGATGGCGGTCTGGAAGTTCGTCCCGGCCATCGCCGCCGGCAACGCCGTCGTACTCAAACCCTCGGACACGACCCCGATCTCGACCGTGATGCTCGCCGAGATCGCCGCCGAGTTCCTGCCGCCCGGCGTCTTCAACGTGGTCTGCGGCGACCGCGACACCGGCCGCGCCGTCGTCGAGCACCCGATCCCGCAGATGGTCTCCATCACGGGCTCCGTGCGCGCCGGGATGCAGGTCGCCGAGGCCGCGGCCAAAGACCTCAAGAGGACGCACCTCGAGCTCGGCGGCAAGGCGCCGGTCATCGTCTTCGACGACGCGGACATCGAGGCCGCGGCAGAGGCCATAGCCGTCGGCGGCTACTTCAACGCCGGCCAGGACTGCACCGCCGCCACCCGCGTCCTCGCCGCCCCCAAGGCCTACGACGACTTCGTCGCCGCCCTGACGGAGCAGGCCAAGAACACCAAGACCGGACGCCCCGACGACGAGGACGTCCTCTACGGTCCGCTCAACAACCCGACCCAGCTCGAGCACGTCTCCGGCATGGTCGAGCGGCTCCCCGGGCACGCCGAGGTGACCGCCGGCGGGCAGAAGGCCGGCAACGGCTCGGGGTACTTCTACTCACCCACCGTCGTCTCCGGCCTCAGGCAAGACGACGAGGCGTCGCAGACCGAGATCTTCGGCCCCGTCATCACCGTCCAGTCCTTCTCTGATGAGGACGAGGCGGTGAGGTGGGCAAACGGCGTCAGGTACGGCCTGGCCTCGAGCGTCTTCACCAAGGACCACGGTCGGGCGATGCGGGTCAGCCGCAGGCTGGACTTCGGGTGCGTCTGGATCAACACGCACATCCCCCTCGTCGCCGAGATGCCCCACGGCGGCTTCAAGCACTCGGGCCACGGCAAGGACCTCTCCATGTACGGCCTCGAGGACTACACCCGCATCAAGCACGTAATGACGAACCTGGAGGCCTAGCCGAACCCCCCCGCGGGCGCAGGCGCGCGGTAGCGTCTGCGCCCGTGACGACCCCGGCGTAGGGCGGATCCTACCCCGGGCCATCTCCTTTGGCGAGCCACTCTCTACGGAGCGCCGCGTACAGGTACTCGCTGGACCATCGTCCCTTGAACCGGGCGTTCTCGACGAAGGCGCCCTCGCGGCGCAGGCCGATCCGCTCCAGGACGGCGGCCGAGGGCGCGTTCTCCCTATCCACCACCGCGCAGACGCGGTGCAGGCCGAGAACCCGGAACGCGTGGTTGAGCAGGCGCGAGACGGCCTCCGTGGCGTAGCCCTCCCCCCAGTGCCCCCGGGCGAGGGTGTAGCCGGGCTCGGCCGTCAAACGGACGGGGCCCCCGTCGGGTCGCCTTCGAGGGCCTGCTCGCTGGCCCGGATCTCCTCCCCCTCCGCCTCGACGTCGAGGGAGCGGCTGAGAAGGTAGTAGACCGCACCGGAGACCAGCAGGCCGACGAGCCAGGCTATGTCGATGCCCTGGAGGACGTTGCCCAGGGGGGCCGTCCAGAGGCCGGGTAGGACCCAGAACGGGACGCTGGCGGCGAGGCCGGCGAGGAAGGCGGCGATGCCGCGCCAACCCCAAGTCCCGTAGAGGCCGCCCGGAACGAAGAGCTCGGTGATCGCGTACCGGCCATGCCTCACAAAGAAGTAGTCGATAAGGTTGACGGCGGTCCACGGCGCGAGCAGGTACAGCATCATGATGAGCGCCGCGAAGAGCACGCCCACCGCCTCCGCGGAGATGCTTAAAGAGACGGCCACCCAGAGCACCGCGAGCGCGAGGATGGTGACCACCCGCAGCCGCCGCGTCGGCTCCACCTTCTTTACGGCGTCGATGGCGGTGACGGTGGTGAGCATCGCCCCGTAGGCGTTTATGCCCATCGTCGCCACGAGAGCGGCGACCGAGGAGAGGGCGAGCACTACGCCGAGGCCCGTGAAGACGGCGTCGCCGGCGTCGCGTAGAGAGACGAGAGCGTCGGTGGCGTCCAGGCGGGTGGCGAGCCAGGCCCCGAGCGCTATGAGCCAGACCGCGGACCCCGAGGCCCCGAAAAAGACGGCGGCGATGATGGCGCGCGGCCGGGTGTGGCGCGGCAGGTAGCGCGAGTAGTCCGAGACGTAGGGCGCGTAGGTGATGTTGTAGGAGGCGCTCGCCGTGAACTGGGCCATAAAGGCGATCCAGGAGAACGACCCCGGCGACGAGCCGCTCCCCCCCGCCCCGCCGAGGATGATGGCGACCGTCAGGATCACGTACAGGGGCAACGATATGTAGAAGAGCACCCGGAAGAGCGTGTGCAGGTAGTCGTGGCCGTAGATGGCGAAGAGCGCCGAGATCACCGCTATGGCCACGATGACCACCGTCCCGTTCCACCCGAAGAGCCCGTCGAGGCCGGCCGAGATGAGCACGGAGTCGACGACGTTGAACGCCACGAACGTGAAGAACGTGGCCACCAGCGGCAAGAGGACCCCCCTGTAGCCGAACTGCCCCCTGGACTAGACCATCTGCGGCAACCCGAGCTGCGCGCCCTGGATCGCATGAAACGCCATGAACAGCGTCCCGAACAGGATGCCGAGCGTACCGGCCAGGATGGTCCAACCGAGCGAGAGTCCCAGCCCCGGCCCTATGAAGCCTATCGTGATCGTAAAGAACTGGAAGTTCCCTAAAAACCAGAAGGGCCCCTGGTGCCACACCTTCCCGTGCCGCTCGTCCTCCGGCACGTAGTCGATGGAGCGGCGCTCTATCTGCCGCCCCAGCCCCTCCCCGCCCTCAGCGCTGGCCGCCATCTTCACCTCTTCCCGTCCCTACCATCGCGTTCTAGTCAACCTTCATCGTTCCAGTCTAAAGAGGCGTGCAGGGGCGGTCAACGTGCAAGATTAAAGGATTCTTCGAAGGCTTGTCCGAAGCGGTAGAGGGTCGCCTCGTCGAAGGGGCGTCCGATGAGTTGCAGCCCGACGGGGAGGCCCGAGGAGTTGGTCCCGCAGGGCACGGAGAGGCTCGGGAGGCCGTTCAGGTTCGTGGGTCCGGTGAGGCGGGTGAGGGCGGAGTAGACGGCCTCCTCGTGGCCCTGGATGGAGATCTCCCTCTGGCCGATCTCGGTCGCCACGATCGGGACGCTCGGGGCGAGGATCACATCCACCCCCCCGAGCACCCCCTCGAACTCCCGGCGCGAGAGCAGCTTCCTCTCCTGGGCGTTCGCGTACCTGTAGGCCCTGAGTTCCTCGCCCTTGAGCAGGCGCTCGAGCCCCTGGTCGTCGAACCTCTCGGGCTCGGACCTCAACCGCTCCTCGTGGACGGCGTAGGCCTCGGCGGCCAGGGTCAGGCGCTGGGCGTGCAGCGTCTCCCAGAGGTTCGGCACCTCGACCTCGCGGACCTTTGCGCCGAGTTCCCCGAAGACCTCGATGGCCTCCCGCACCCTCGCCTCGACCTCCCGATCCACGTGCTCGAAAAAGAAGCCCGTCGGGACGCCGACGGTGGCGCCCCGGACGCCGCGGTCCAGGTCGCGGGCGAAGTCTTCGGGAGGCAGGTCCGCGGAGTGGAGGTCTTGCGGGTCGTGGCCGGCGAGGGCGGAGAGGAGGAGGGCGTTGTCCTCGACGGTGCGGGTGAGGGGGCCTACGTGGTCGAGGGTCCGGGCCAGGGGGAAGACCCCGCTCTTGCCCACGCGCCCGAAGGTCGGCTTCATGCCGACGACGCCGCAGAGGGCGGCGGGGATGCGGATGGAGCCGCCCGTGTCGGAGCCGATGGCACCGTAGCAGAGTTCGGTGGCGACGGCGGTGCCCGAGCCGCCGGAGGAGCCGCCGGAGATCTTACCCGGGTCGTGCGGGTTCCTCGTCGGCCCGAAAAAGGAGCGGTCCCCCGTCGGCCCGTAGGCGAACTCGTGGGTGTTCGTCTTGCCGAGGAGGACGGTCCCGGCCTCGCGGAGCTTGCGCGCGACCGCCGCGTCCTCTTCGGGGACGTGGTCCTCGAAGAAAGCGGAGGCCATCGTGGTCCTGACGCCCGCGGTGGAGACGAGGTCCTTTATGGCGACGGGTACCCCGTGCAGCGGGCCGCGCTGCCTTCCAGCCGAGATCTCCGCCTCCGCCCGCCGCGCGTCCTCCATCGCCCGCTCGGCCGCCACCGTGATAAACGCGTTTGTCCCGTCGAGATCTATGCGCCCGAGCAACGCCTCCGTCACCTCGACCGGCGAGACCTCCCCCGCCCGCAGGGCGCGCGAGAGCCCCGCGAGCGAACCTGGAAACTCCGTTCTACGAGCCAAAGCCTCTCCTTCCCGGCGGGTACAGGCGGAGTATCTCAGCAGGAAAGGCTTCGGGCCACAGGCTTCGGGCTTCAGGTCGGGTTGTTGGGCAAACCCATCGCAACCGCACCCACGTGGCCGGCAGGGCCCGATTCTCGGGCCCTGCGCCGCGCCCCAAGACCTGACACCTGAGGCCCGAAGCCTACGATATCATCCGCGGGTGATCTCTCGTGCCGCAAAGGCGTTCCGGGGCTTCGACCGTCGGGTGTGGCTGCTGCTCTTCGCCATGCTCGTGTTCCGGTTCGGGCACGGGCTGTACTTCCCGTTCAGCTCGATCTACTTCCACAACGTCCTCGGCATCCCGCTCTCCCTCGTGGGTGTGGGGCTTGCGGTCTTCGCCGGCTCTAGCGTGCTCTCCGGCCTGGTCGCGGGGCCGCTGACGGACCGTTACGGGCGCAAGCCGACGATGCTCGTGGCCCTCTCCGGGAGTGCCGCGAGCTTTCTCGGCTTCGCGCTGGTGGACGGCTTTGCCGGGTACCTGGCGGTCTCGGCGGCCCACGGGCTCGTTGGGTGGTCCATGTTCGAGGCCTCGCGCAACGCGATGGTCGCGGACGTGACGCCGCCGGGGATGCGCTCGCGCGCCTACGGCCTCGTGAGGGTCGGCGGCAACGTCGGCTGGGCCGCCGGCCCGATGTCTGCCGGCCTGATCTCGGCCGCCGCGGGAGGCTCGGCCGGCGTCTACCCGAAGCTCTTCGTCGGCACCTCCGTCCTGACGGCGCTCGTCGCCCTCGCCCTCGCCGCGACCGTCCGCGAGTCGCTCCCCGCGCGGCAGGGGGGTGTCCCGGGCGGGAAGAACAGACGGGGCCTGCGCGAGGCGTTTACGGACGGGCCGTTCGTCCTGCTGCTCGGCGTCGGGGTGCTGCTGTACTACGTCTTCACGCAGGACTGGCAGGCGCTGCCGATCTACGCCAAGAACTTCGTGGGGGTGCCAGACGGCCAGATAGGGTTCTTCCTGGGGGCGAACGGGCTCATGGTGATCCTGTTCCAGCTCCCCGTCTCCTACCTCATAGACCGGGGCTCCAGGGTGGTGGCGCTCCTCGCCGGGGCCGTCCTCTTCGCCCTCTCGTCCGCAACCCTGCTGCTGACGGAGTCTTTCTTGGGCATCCTCGTCGCCTTCGTCCTGTTCTTCACGCTCGCGGAGATGGTGCTCGAGGTCGCGGGGGCGGCGCTTGCCGCCGAGCTCGCGCCGGTGCGCCTGCGCGGGACGTACCTGGCGCTCTTCGGCGCCTGCTTCGGCGCGGCCTGCGGCGTGAGCCCCATCGTCGGCGGCTCGCTCCTCGGGGCCGGGATGCCGGACGCCATCTGGACGATCCAGCTCGTGGCCGCCCTCCTCGCCGCGGCCGGCCTGCTGACGCTCGCCTTCCTGCGAAACCGCGCGAAATAGCTCGTCAGCCCGGCACTCCGCGCCTCTCAGCACGCTTTGGGCCTTTTAGGCCCTCGCTCTCAGCCCGTCAGCTAGAGAGCCGAAGTGCTGACCGGCTGAAATGCTGACAGGCTAAAATGCTGACTAGCGGAGCCCGAAGGGCGGAGCGTGCTGCTACGTGGCGCGCAGGACGAGCACCGCTAGGTCGTCCCTGGCGTAGCCCTCCTGGAAATTGAGGACGACGTTCTTTAGTTCGGCGGCGAGGAGCGCGGCGTGTTCGTGGGCGTGGGCGCCGACGAATTGGCGCAGGCGTTCCTCGCCGAAGAAGCTGCCGTCTGGCGAGCGCGCCTCGGTGACGCCGTCGGTGTAGAAGACCATCGTCTCCCCCGGCATGAGGCGCGTGTGGGTGTCGCCGAGCTCGGCGTCGGGGAAGACGCCGAGGGCGCGGCCGGGGCAGCTGATCTCCTCGACCGACCCGTCGGCGCGGACCACGAGCGGGGGCGGGTGCCCGGCGCGCGAGACGTCGACGCCGACGCCGGGGCCGTCGTCCAAGGGCTCCAGGCGGGCGCAGGCCGCGGTGCAGAAGCGGTCCTCGGGGAGCTGGCGGACCATGGCCTCGTTGAGGCCGGAGAGGATGGCGGAGGGCAGGTCGTTGCTCATGGTGACGGCGCGGACGGTGTAGCGGGCCAGGGCCGTGACCGCGGCCGCCTCCGCCCCCTTGCCCCGCACGTCGCCTATGGCGCAGATCCAGCCGTCCTCCACGGTGTTTATGACGTCGTAGAAGTCCCCGCCGACCTCGTTTGCCTCGCCGGCGGACAGGTACTCGGCCCCGAGCTCGACGCCGGGTATCTGGGGCAGGTGCGGGGGCAGGAGGCTCCTCTGGAGGGTGCGCGCGATCTCGCTCCGGTCCCGGTAGAGCCTGGCGTTGTCCACGGCGAGCGCGCACCGGTAGGCGAGGTTCTCCGCGAGCAGCAGGTCCTCGTCGTCGTAGCTGCGGTCGGGCCGGGAGGAGACGAGCGTCATGGCGCCTAAAGTTCGGCCGCGCGCCAGGAGCGGCACGCTCATCAGGGAGCGGGGCTCGAGCTCGCGCAGCACCCCGAGGTGCTCGCCGGCCCCCACCTCCCGCCCGTAGAGGGACCCGTCGGGGAGCCCGGACAGCAGGACGGACCGCCCCGTCCTCAGCACCTCGGCGGTGCTGCCGGGGTCGTCCTCGCCGAAGGTGCGGTGCTCCGCCAGCTCGAGGAGGAGGTCCTCTTTCTCCGGGTCTACGTGGGCGGCGGCGAGCTGGTTTACCCTGCCGTCCTCCTCGGCTATGTCGATCAGGCACCAGTCTGCGAGGTCCGGGACCAGCAGGCGCGTCGCCCGCCGGAGCGTGTCCTCGTAGTCCAGGGACGCCGAGAGCGTCGGTCCCGCGGCGGCGAGCAGGGCCAGCCGCCGCCGGGCGGCGACGGCCTCCGCGCGGGCGAGCTGCTCGCGCACGAGCAGGAGGTCGCGCTCCTCCTCGACCCTCTTGCGCTCGCTTATGTCCTCGATCACGGCGATAAAGTACCGGGGCTCCCCCGACGCCTCGCGCACGAGCGAGACCGTCAGGTTTACCCAGACGGTGGAGCCGACCTTCTTGACGTAGCGCTTCTCCATCGTGAAGGTCTGGCTCTCCCCCCGCAGCATGGCCCGGGTCTGCTCGAGGTCCGCCTCGAGGTCCTCCGGGTGGGTGATGTCGGCGAAGGTCATCCCGAGCATCTCATCCTGGGTGTAGCCGACGATCTCGCACAGGCGCCGGTTGACCCGCAGCCAGCGGCCGTCGATCCCGACCTGGGCCGCGCCGACGGCGGCGTGCTCGAAGGTGGCCCTGAAGCGCTCCTCGCTCTCGCGCAGGATCTCCTCGATCCTCCTTCTCTCGGTGATGTCGTTCTGGACCCCGATAAAGTTGGTGAGCCGTCCCCCGTCGTCGTGGACGGGCGAGATGTACAGCTCGTTCCAGAAGGGTTCCCCGTCCTTGCGGTAGTTCCGCAAGACCACCCGGCACTCCCGCTCCTCCCGCAGGGCGGCCCGCAGCTCGGCGAGCACCGGCTGGTCTCTCTCGTCGCCCTGCAGGAAGCGGCAGTTGCGCCCCCGGGCCTCGTCCGCTCTGTAGCCCGAGATCCTCTCGAACGCCGGGTTTACGTAGACGATGGGGTTGTCCGGGAGCTTCGGGTCCGTGATCACGATGCCGTTCGCGCTCGCGGCGACGGCCCGGTCGAGCAGGCGGCGCATCTCGTCCGGGGCGGAGAGCCCCGGGGCGTCGCGCCCGGCCGTTGAGGAGGTCGTGTCCAAGTACCGCATTCTACAGCCCCCCGCGACATCTTACCGGCGCCCCAAAACCTCCCCCGCACGTTAAAACCCGCCTTTTTCGGGGTATGCTAGAGTCTGCAACGGGAAGTTAAGCAACGAGAGGAGAGAGACGAACATGGCATACGAGCTGCCGCAGCTCCCCTACGGCTACGACGCCCTGGAGCCCACGATAGACGAGCAGACGATGCACCTCCACCACGAGAAGCACCACAACACCTACGTCACCAACCTAAACGCGGCCCTGGAGAAGCACCCGGAGGCCGACCCCGGCAACATCGAGGAGCTCATCGCCAACCTGGACTCCGTGCCCGAGGACATAAGGACCGCCGTAAGGAACAACGGTGGCGGGCACTCCAACCACTCGATGTTCTGGCAGATCATGGGCCCCTCCGGCCAGGGCGGGGGCAGCCCTTCCGGGAACCTGGCGCAGGCCATCGATTCCTCGTTCGGCTCGTTCGACGGGTTCAAGGAGCAGTTCGCAGCTGCCGCGGCCCCCGGCGCCCTCTTCGGCTCGGGCTGGGCCTGGCTGATAGCGGACCCCGGCGGCTCCCTCTCCATAGAGAAGACGGCCAACCAGGACAGCCCGCTCATGGAGGGCAAGACGCCGGTGATGGGCCTGGACGTGTGGGAGCACGCCTACTACCTCAAGTACCAGAACCGCCGCCCGGAGTACATCAACGCCTGGTGGGACGTCGTCAACTGGGAAGAGGTCGGCCGCCGCTACGACGCCGCCAGTAACGCCTAGCCATAACCGTAACGTGGAAAGGAAGCTCCCGGGGATCTTCCCGGGGGCTTCTTCGTGCCACCTGGCGCGGTGCGAACGAACCCTACGCCTTCCGGGTCTATCCGTTAGAGTAGGCCGGCAGGGTGGGCGGAGCGGAGAGGAAGACTCTTATGCGACTGGTGGTAGTGGGCGGGGTTGCGGCGGGGACGAAGGCGGCCTCGAGGGCGCGGCGGTTGGACCCCGGGATGGAGATCACGGTCTACCAGGAGGAGCCCGAGCCCTCCATCAGCGAGTGCGGCCTCCCCTATTTGCTCTCCGGCGTCGTGCAGCGGCGCGGCCAACTCGTGGCCCGCACCCCCGAGAAGTTCGCGGAGCAGGACATCGAGGTGAGGGTGCGCCACCGGGTCGAGGGGATCCACCCGAACACGAAGACGCTCTCCGTGCGCGACCTGAACACCGGCGAGACCTCTGAGGACCGCTACGACCGCCTGGTCGTGGCCACCGGCGCGCGGGCGGTCCTCCCCCCCATCCCCGGCGCCGACCTCGACGGCATCTTTCCCATCCGCTTCCTGACGGACACGGACAGGATCATGCGCTACGTCAGGGAGACATCCCCCGAAAAAGCGCTGATCGTCGGCGGCGGCTACATCGGGCTCGAGGTGGCGGAGAACCTGTGCCGGATGGGGATGGAGGTGGCGCTCGTGGAGGGCGAGGACCGCGTAGCCCTGGCCTACGGCACCGAAGTCTCCGAGAGGGTCGAGGCGGAGCTGGAAGCCCACGGCGTCGGCGTCTTTACCGGCGAGAGGGTGGAGGGGTTCGTCGGCGAGGGGCGGGTCCGGGCCGTCAGGTTCGGCGGCAAGGAGCGGGAGGCCGAGCTCGTGATCCTGGGCGTCGGCATCAAGCCGAACGCGGAGCTCGCCCGGGACGCGGGCGCGGAGGTGGGACCCACGGGCGCCCTGAGGGTGGACCGGCGCATGCGGACCGCGATCCCCGACGTGTGGGCCGCCGGCGACTGCGTCGAGACGACCAACCTCGTGAGCGGAAGACCGGCCTGGGTCCCTCTCGGCGACACCGCCAACCAGATGGGCCGCGTGGCCGGCACCAACGCCGCCAGTCCCGCAGGCGAGGACACTTTAGAGTTCCCCGGCGTGCTCGGGACCGGCATCTTCAAGGTCTTCGGCCTCAACGTCGGCAAGACGGGGCTCTCGGAGAGGGAGGCGGCGGACGCCGGCTTCGAGACCGTGAGCGCCGACATCGAGGCCCGCGACCGGGCCGGCTACTACCCCGGGGCCGAGAAGGTCTTCCTCAAGCTTATCGCCGACCGGGCCTCCGGCCGCCTCCTAGGTGCCGAGGCGGCGGGCTCGAGCACGGACAAGCTCATCGACGTCTGCGCCACGGCCCTCTGGGGTCGGCTCTCCTACCCCGACCTGATCGACATAGACCTCGCCTACTCCCCGCCCTACGGCCCGGCCCTGAGCCCCGTCATCCAGGCCGCCACCATACTCTCGGGGAAGTTCGACCGCGCCACAAAGGGCGTCAGGGTCACCGAGTAGAGCACCGGGAGAGCGTTCTGCGCCCCCACGGCATCGGGCCCAAGAGCAGCCGGGGCTACGCCAGTCCCGGCTGGTAGCTGAAGGCTGACGGCGCGGTTCGCGCGGCGAACCGCCCTAGAACCTCTCCACGACCGTCCTGGCGAGCATGTGCAGGGGCAGGTAGTCGGGGCCGCCGGCCTTGGAGTCGGTGCCGCTCATGCCGAAGCCGCCGAAGGGCTGGACGCCGACCAGGGCGCCGGTTATGCCGCGGTTGAAGTAGACGTTGCCGGCCTTGAACTCGTGGCGGGCGCGCTCGAGGTGGTCGCGGTTCTTGGAGTAGACGCCGCCGGTGAGGCCGTAGGGGGAGTCGTTGGCGAGCTTGAGGGCGTCGTCGAAGTCGCGGGCCTTGAGGACGGAGAGGACGGGGCCGAAGATCTCCTCCCGCGCCACCGTGGCGTCCGGCTCGACCGCGAAGATGGTGGGGCTTACGAAGTAGCCGTCCCGGGGGTCGCCCGGGTCCTCGCCGAGCAGCCTCTCCCCCTCCTTCTTGCCGGCGTCCACGAAACCCGACACCTTCTCGAACTGGGGCTCGCTTATGACGGGCCCGATGTTCACGTCGGGGGTCTCGGGGACGCCTATTTTGAGCATCTTCGCCCTCTCGACGACCTTGTCCAGGACCTCGTCGTAGACGTCCTCGTGCAGGATGGCGCGGCTCGCGGCGGAGCACTTCTGGCCCGAGTAGCCGTAGGCGCTCTTGACGATGTCCGCGGCGGCCGAGTCGAGGTCGGCGGAGTCGTCTATGACCATCGCGTCCTTGCCGCCCATCTCGGCGATGACCCGCTTGACCCACCGCTGGTTCTCTATCTGCCTGGCGGCGCGCTCGTTTATGCGCAGGCCGGTCGCCATCGAGCCCGTGAAGGAGATAAAGCGCGTCCTCGCGTCCTCTACGAGGTAGTCGCCCACGTCCGAGCCGTAGCCGGGGAGGAAGTTCAGGACGCCGTCGGGGAGGCCGGCCTCCTCGAAGATCTCGGCGACGACCGCGCCTATGACGCTCGTGAACTCCGAAGGCTTCATCACGACGGTGTTGCCGGTGACGATGGCGGCGCTCGACATGCCGGTCAAAATGGCGGTGGGGAAGTTCCAGGGGGCGATGACGACGCCCACACCCATCGGCTGGTAGAAGTAGCGGCTCTCCTCGCCGGGTATCGCGTAGATCTCGACCCCGTCCTTGAGGCGCATCATCTCGCGGGCGTAGTACTCCAGGAAGTCTATGCCCTCGGCGACCTGCGCGTCGGCCTCGTTCCACGGCTTGCCGCCCTCGAAGACCTCCCACGCGAGAAGCTCGAACTTTCTACGCTTCATGATCGCAGACGCCCTGAGGAGCACGCGGGCGCGCGCCTCCGGCGTCGTCCGGCTCCAGTGCTCGAAGGCTGAGGTCGCGGCCTCTAGGGCCATGTCCGCCTCTTGCTCCGTGGCGGCGGCGGTCCGGCCGACGACCTGCGAGGGGTTGGCCGGGTTGACGGAGACGATCTCGCCGTCGGTCTCTATCGGCTTGCCACCGATGATGGCCGGGTGGTCCCTGCCGAGGCGGCCCTCGACGTCCTTTATGGCGGCGCGCATCCTCTCGACGTTCTTTTCGTCGGACCAGTCGAGGTACTCCTCGTTCTTGTACGGTATGAGGCCCATGGTGCTCCTATCGTTTGATGGCGCCGGTTATGCTCCCGATCACGTCTTTCGCGACGTAGCCGGCTATCTTCGGGTTCTCCTTCAGGCGTCGGGTCGAGTACTCGTACCAGTCCTCCCCATAAGGCACGTAGACCCTGAGCTTGTGGCCCGCGTTCACGAGGATGCTACGCAGCTCCTCGTCCACGCCGAGCAGCATCTGAAACTCGTAGCGGTCTTTCGGTATCTCGAGCTGGTGGATGAGCCTCAGGGCGTGCCAGATCAGGTACTCGTCGTGCGTCGCTATCCCCACGTACACCCCGCCCTTGAGCAGCTCGTCGAGCAGAAATATGTAGTTCTGCCTGACGGTGTCGAAGTCCTTGTAGGCCACCGCGCGCGGCTCGTCGTAGATGCCCTTGCACAGCCTCACGGAGAAGCCAGCCTCGATAACGTTCTGCACGTCCTCCAGGCTGCGGCGCATGTACGCCTGCAGGACGGCCCCCGTGTTCTGGTGGCGCCTGTAGGTGTCGTGGACGATGGTCAGGGTGGCGTCGGTGTGCGGGGAGTCCTCCATGTCCACCCGGACGAAGCGGCCCCTACGGGCGGCGTACTCGACGATCTCCTCGACGTTGGCCCTGCACAACTCCTCGTTCAGCGTCAACCCGAGGCCCGTGAGCTTTATGGAGATGCCGCCGGCCAGATCGTGCTCATCGAGGGTGTCCACCACCTTTTTGTAGTCCTTGAGCTTGCCGGCGGCGTCGGCCTTGCTCTCCGTGCTCTCCCCGAGAAGGTCGATGGTAACGACGCACCCCTCGCGGTTCAGGCCGCGCACCGTCCTGACGGCCTCCTCAAGCGTGTCGCCGGCGATGTAGCGGGAGGAGATCTTTTTGACGATGGGCCGCGGTATGACGGGCACCGAGTTCGCTATGGCCTTGTCGATGATGCCCATGGTTGCCCCGGCTTTCTGTTTTCCCGCTATTCTAACCGGAGCCGCGGACGCCGTGGGGCGTGTTGCGCATCATCGGTCCCCAGAGCCTGTTCGTTCGGGAGAGGCGCCGCGTGGGCGGCGCCCCAAGGTCCCCCGAGGGCTCGGAAACGAGTCGTACCCTAGAGCAGCCCCGAGGCCGTGCCTTAGCTCCGCACCGCCCTGGAACCCGGCGGTTACCGGCCTCTCGCGCTCCGCCCGGCCCGCAAGTAGTTCAATATGGAGAGG
>JAUJMB010000128.1 GCA_030447045.1 Rubrobacteraceae bacterium
CTACTACCCCGCCGCGGCCTCCACGTCCTTGACGAGGACGCGTCCACCGGAGCCGGTGCCCTCTACGGTCGTCGGGTCCACGCCGAGCTCTTCGGCACGGCGCTTCGCCGCGTCGGTGACCTCCGGTTCTTCCCCTTGGGCCTGCTGGGCTTCGGCCGAGGCCTCCGGGATGTTCCCGGCTCCCGCCGTCTCGGCGGTCACGAAGCCGCCGTTCTCGTCGTGGGAGTGGTCTTCCGTGTCGTCCGCGCCGGAGTCGGGCGCGGCCAGACGTTCTTCGATGAGGGCGAGGACCTTTCGGTTGTATTCGGCCTGGTCCTCGCGCGCCTTCTCCACGGTTTTGGCGAGCTTCTCGTTCTCCTTGCGGAGCTTCTTTAGCTCTTTGGCGAGATCATTTATGGCCTTGTCCATCTTTTTCGCCACGATCTGGACCCTCTCTTCTGCCGGCAACCTGCCGCAATAGTACACGCCCGGGGCTAGGACACGCTCGGCAGGTAGGAGGGGCGGGCCTTCTCGAAGGCTTCGAGGTCGTCCTCGTGGGTCAGGGTGAGGCCGATGTCGTCTAGGCCGTTGAGGAGACGGTAGCGGGCGAAGTTGTCGAAGGCGAAGGGCTCCTCGAAGCCGGGGGCCTTCACGACGCGGCCCTCGAGGTCTACGGAGATCACGGCTTCCGGGTCATCGCGCACGATCTCGAGGAGCTTCTCCACCGCTTCCTCCGACAATTCCACGGCGAGGAGGCCTATCTTGGCGCAGTTGTTCTTGAAGATGTCGGCGAAGGAGGGGGCTACGACGGCGCCGAAGCCGTAGTCCTGGATGGCCCAGGGGGCGTGCTCCCGGCTGGAGCCGCTCCCGAAGTTCTGCCCGGCGAGGAGGACGACCGCGCCCTCGTGCTCGGGCTTGTTGAGGACGAAGTCCGGGTCCTCGCGCCAGGCGGAGAACAGGAACTGGCCGAAGCCGGTCCGCTCGATGCGCTTGAGGGCGTCGGACGGCACGATCTGGTCGGTGTCCACGTCGTCCCAACCGAGCGGGAGAGCCTTGCCTTCTACGGTCTTTACGGGATCCACTACAGCACCTCCACGGGTACGCCGAGTTCGCTTGGAGAGGCGAACCTTCCCATGACGGCCGTCGCCGCTGCCACGGCGGGGCTGACGAGGTGCGTCCTGCCGCCCTTGCCCTGGCGCCCCTCGAAGTTGCGGTTGCTGGTCGAGGCGCAGCGCTCGCCGGGCTGCAGGATGTCCGGGTTCATGCCGAGGCACATCGAGCACCCCGCGTTGCGCCAGTCGAAGCCGGCCTCGGTAAAGACCTCCATGAGGCCCTCCTCCTCTGCCTGCTGCTTGACGCGCATGGAGCCCGGCACGACCATCGCCCTTATGCCCTCCTTGACCTTCTGGCCCTCGAGCACCCTGGCGGCGGCGCGCAGGTCCTCTATGCGGGCGTTGGTGCAGGAGCCGAGAAAGACGGTGTCGACCTCTATCTCCCGGATCGGGGTGTTGGGCTCGAGGTCCATGTACTTCAAGGCGCGCCGGTGGCCGTCGTTCTCGGGCTCGGGGACGACGTCGTCGATGCCGACGGTCTGGGCCGGGGTGGTCCCCCACGAGACGTAGGGCACGAGGTCCTCGGCCTGAATAACTACTTCCTTGTCGAACTCGGCGCCCTCGTCGGTGCGAAGGGCCTTCCACTCCTCGACGGCCCTCTCCCAGTCCTCGCCCTTCGGGGCGTACTGGCGCCCTTGGAGGTACTCGAAGGTGGTCTCGTCGGGTGCGATGAGGCCCGCCCTGGCGCCCCCCTCTATGGACATGTTGCAGACGGTCATCCGTCCCTCCATCGAGAGGGACCTGACGGCCTCGCCCCTGTACTCGATGACGTGCCCGACCCCGCCGCCGGTGCCGATGCGGTTCAGGATGCCGAGCATGAGGTCCTTGGCCGTAACGTCCGCCGGCAACTCGCCCTCTACGGTTACGGCCATGGTCTTCGGGCGGCTCTGCGGGAGCGTCTGCGTCGCGAGGACGTGCTCGACCTCGCTCGTGCCGATGCCGAAAGCGAGCGCCCCGAACGCGCCGTGGGTCGCCGTGTGGGAGTCGCCGCAGACGATGACGAGGCCCGGCTGGGTGAGGCCGGTCTCGGGGCCTATGATGTGGACGATGCCCTGCCCGATGGCGCCCCACTTGTTGAGCTCGATGCCGAACTCCTCGCAGTTCTTCTCGAGCGCCTCCATCTGCTTGGCCGAGACCTCGTCCTTTATGGGGAGGCCGACGGGTGTGGTCGGGACGTTGTGGTCCATGGTGGCGTAGGTGAGGTCCGGTCTACGCACCTTGCGGCCCGCGAGCCTCAGGCCCTCGAAGGCCTGCGGGCTCGTCACCTCATGGACGAGGTGCAGGTCCACGTAGAGCAGGTCGGGCTCGCCCTCCGCGCTCCTCACGACGTGCTTCTCCCATACCTTCTCTACGAGCGTCTTCGGCCTGCCCATCACTTTTCCTTTCCGTCGTCTAAACTGGTTCTTCCCTTGCGGCCCCCGTAGACCGCGAAGCGGTGGTCTTTGCGCCTGCATTCGACCCCTTCGAACCCCGCCTCCTCCAGCCACCGGAGCTGCTCATTGAGCGTCGCGCTCTTGTCCGCCCTCATGCGCCTGAACGCGGCGGCGAGGTCCTCTTCCGAGGCGCCGGCCTCGCGCACGCTCCGGAGCCACCACTCCTCGTAGCCGGCCTCCTCCTCGGGCGTCTCGCCGAGCACCTGGTCGAGGTTGACGAAGAGACCGCCGGGGACGAGCGCGCCATGGACCTTCCCGAAGAGCTCGCGCTTGTCCCCATCTGTTAGATGGTGGATCGCGAGCCCCGACACGACTAGATCGTAGCCGCCCGGTAACTCCTTGCGGGCAAAGTCCATCACCCGGAACTCGAACCGCCCGGGCTCCCCGGCGAAGCGCCGGCGTGCAACGCGCAGCATCTCCACCGAGAGGTCCACGAGCGTGATGCCGGCGCGCGGGAACCTACCCGCGACCTCGGCGCTTAAGAGCCCCGTCCCCGCCCCGAGGTCGAGCACCTTTACGGGCTCGTCCGCCCCGAACGGCACGGCCTCGAGCACGGCCGCGTAGAGCCCATCCAGGCCGGGCACGAGCCGGCGGCGGGCCTCGTCGTAGCCGCCGGCCGCCTCGTCGAAGAGCGCCCCGACGGTCACTCGCCGCCCCCGGAGCGGGTCGCGGTCATGTTCAAGCGGACGTAGTCGAGGAGGGGGTCCCCGTCCTCGGCCAAGATCTCCCGCGCCACGGCCTCGGCGAACGCCTCCTTCTCCCCCCCTGGCAACCTCTGCAGATGCCCCCCGAGGACCACCGTCGCGAGAAAACGCGCCAGCTCTTCGGCCGACCCGAACCGCGTCGGCTCCTCGTGCAGCCAGGTCTCCACGTCCTCGAACCCGACTTCTTCCAACCGCCTCTTCGTCTCCGCCGCGCCGGCGTAGTTCTTGTCGTCGTCCCAGCCCACAAAGAAGGGCCGGAAACGCTCCTCCTGCATGACCTTCTGCGTCGCGCGCGTGGCGCGGGAGATGTTCCCCTCGCCGCCGCACTGGGCGGCCAGCCGCCCGCCGGGCTTCAGGGCCGCCGCGAGGCGGCCGAAGAGGCGGTCGTGGTCCTCTATCCAGTGAAACGTCGCCGTGGAGAAGACCAGGTCCACGGGTTCCTCCACTTCCAATGCGAGCAGGTCCTGGTGCTCGACCCGCACCCGTGGCTCCCCCGCGAACCTCTCCGCCGCCGCCTCCACCATCGCCCGCGAACCATCCACCGCGAGCACCGTCCCCCGCGGCAACCTCTCCAGAAGGAGCCCCGTCACCTTCCCCGTCCCGCACCCGGCGTCGATGGCGTCCTCGTCGCCCCGCAACTCCAGACGTCCCAGAAACTGCGCCCCCCACCGCGTCTGCGGAGAGGAGAGCCCCTCGTAGGCGACCGCATTCCACTCGCGCGCCAACCTACCGAAGCCCCTTGCTTTGTTCCATCATGTGAGACACAATGTTTAACATATGGACAGTATAGGAGAGAAGCGGGCCGGGGGCAAGAGCGGGGTTGGGGTCTTGGACAAGGCGGTTGGGATCCTCTCCTTTCTGGCCGAGGGCGGGCCCGCGAGCTTGGCCGGGGTGGTCAGGGGGACGGGGTTGGCGCGTCCGACGGCGTACAGGTTGTTGTCGGCGCTGGAGGCGCACGGGCTCGTGGCGCGGGAGGACGGGCGTTACGGGCTCGGGTTGCGGCTCTTAGGTTGGGGGGGCGGTGCGGCGGGGGGGTCGGCCTTGATCGGGGCCGCAGCGCCGGCCCTCGCCGCGCTCCGGGACAGGACCGGGGAGAGCACGCAGCTCTACGTGAGGGAGGGGGGCCGCCGGGTTTGCGTGGCCTCCGTGGAGCGGACGGGCGGGGGCCTGAGGGACGCAGTGCCCGTGGGCGCGGTGCTGCCGCTTGAGCAGGGCTCCGGGGGCAGGGTGCTCCTGGCGTGGTCGGAGGGGGGGGAGGGCGACCGGGATCTCGCGGAGACCAGGGCGCGGGGCTGGGCCGAGAGCGTGGCCGAGCGGGAGGCCGGCGTGGCGAGCGTGAGCGCGCCGGTCTTCGGCCCCGACGGGGATTTGAGGGCCGCGGTCTGCGCCAGCGGCCCGGTCTCGCGGCTGGGCGAGCATCCGGGGGAGAGGCTCGCGGATCTGGTGGTGGCCGCGGCGCGGGAGATAGAGCGGGCCGGGTTCCGCTAGACCGTCTTCCGCGTCCAGGAGCGCAACTCCCTCGCGAGCACGCCCCAGCCGAAGCGGCGGCAGAACCGCAGCCGCGGCAGACCTGGCAGAACAGACCGCCTGAGGAACCTCTGCGTCCCCGACGTTGTACAAGGCGTAGTGGGCAAC
>JAUJMB010000021.1 GCA_030447045.1 Rubrobacteraceae bacterium
GGGAAGAGGGGGTCGGGGGGCCAGAGGAGGCGTGAGATCCTGCCGACGGCGACCAAGAAGTTCTGCACCGAGTACCAGAAGAGCTTGCCGTCGCCGTTGGACGAGGACTCTTCGAGGTCCTGCAGCGCTATCATGACAAACTGGCACTGCCGCTCTACTTCCCTCTGATATTGCCTCAGTAGATGCTTCTCCATTACCCCTCGCGATCTCTTGGTGTGGTGGTGTCGTGGCGTATCCGTACCCCTATTGCTCCGGGGCAACCCCCTCGGCCGCCTTCTTGAGGGTTTCCAGGTCCGCGGCGTGGATGTAGCGACGCCTCACCTCGACGGCGCCGGCGTCCCTGAGCCGGGCGAACGCCCGGGTAACGGCCTCGCGGTTCGCCCCGATCATGGTCCCCAGGTGCTGGTGGGTGTAGCGGACCGGTATCTTGTACCCGTCGCTGGTCCTTATGCCCTGGGTCTCGACGAGCTCCAGGATCAGGTCCGCCAGCCGGGCCGGGACCTCCTTGAGGCCCAAGCCTTCCATGCGGGCCTCGTAGGCGGCCAGCCGCTCGCTCAAGAGGTGAACGAGCTGCAGCCCCACGGCCGGCTTGTCCAGCACGAGGCGCTCGACGTCGGCGCGGCACATCGCGCTTATCTCTGACTCCTCCATGGCCTGGGCGTAGGAGGCGCGCAGCCGCTGGCCGGTGAGCGCCATCTCCCCGAAGACGGTCCCGCTCTCGAAGACGGAGAGCGTGAGCTCCCGGCCCTCGGGCAGGGCCCGGTAGATGCGCACCCGCCCACTCTGGAGCACGAAGAGCGTCTCGGAGAGGTCCATCGGGGTGTAGAAGACCTCGCCGGCCCCAACCCTGGTGTTGAGGTTCTGCCAGTTGATCTTCTCGATCTCTTCCGATGAGAGCGGCTCGAAGACGTCCACCAGACTGAGCAGCCTCACGTGGTCTCCCCCCACCGCGTTCTCCTGCCTCAACCCCGTCACCGCACACCCCCAAACGCGGCCCGCCGCACGCCCGACTGGCACGCTCCAGTCTCGCCCGTTCTCGCACACATCACATCAATCTAGCAGATAAGGCAAGCCACCCCATACACGCCGAACCCGGAGACCGGGAGCCGTCCGATTCCGGGCCGGCGCGGCTGGCCTCCACGCGGACGACGAGATCGTCACACACCGCCCGGGCGAGCCCGGCAGAGGGAAGCTCGACATACCAACCGCGATACCCAACGCCCAGCGTACTCGGGCCACGGTCCGGGCGACGATAAGGACGTGGCTACCGCGTCATCCGAGGCAACGCCCTCCGAAGGGCCATCCAGCCCGGCGTTGCCGGCAGGCAGGGTTCCGCCGTCGGTTGTGGGGGTGCCCCGGCCTTCGCGGCGCGGGGTCAGTCCTTGTACGGGTCGTGCCGGGAGTACTCCTCGACGGCGCGGTCGAGGTACTCTTTTTCTTCTTCGACGAACCGCCCGATGGCCCGCCTGAAGGCCGGGTGCCTGAGGTCGTGGACGCTGTAGGTGAGCGTGGGCAGGAAGCCGCGCGCGAGTTTGTGCTCGCCCTGGGCACCGGCCTCGAAGAGCTTGATCCCCCGCCCTATGGCGAACTCGATGGTCTGGTAGTAGCACAGCTCGAAGTGGAGGTTGCGCCGATCCTCGACCGCCCCCCAGTGACGCCCGAAGAGCGCCGCGTCCTTGTAGAAGTTGATGGTCCCTGCCACCGGCCGCCCCCTCCCGTCCCTGGCGAGCACGAAGAGCAGGCGGTCCTTCATCGTCCGGAAGACCTCCCCGAAAAACTCCCTGTTGAGGTAGGGGGAGCCCCACTTCCTGTCCGCGGTCGACATGTAGAAGCGGTACATCATGCCCGCGTGCTCCGGCCGCAAGGCGTCCCCGGTCAGCCGCTCTATCGTCAGGTCGCCGTCGAGCTGGCGGCGCTCGCGCGAGATCTGACGCCGCCGCTTGCTCGTGAGCGCCCCGAGGTAGTCATCGAACGACCGGTGGCCCCTGTTTCGCCAGTGGAACTGCAGGGAGTGCCGGACGGCGTACCCGCGCTCCTCGAACTCCTTGAGATCCCCCTCCGGCACGAAGAGCGCGTGCGTAGAGCTCGCCCGGTTCTCCTCGCCTACCTCCCTGGCCGCGTCGAGCAACACGCGCGTCACGGCCTCCCGGTCGGCGTCGGGCGCGACGAGCACCTTGGGACCGGTCGCGGGCGTGAACGGGACGGCGGCCACCAGCTTCGGGTAGTAGGAGAGCCCGTTCTGGTGGTAGGCGTGCGCCCACTCCCAGTCAAAGACGTACTCCCCGTAGGAATCCGTCTTGAGGTAGAGGGGCATGGCGCCCACGAGCCGCCCGTCGGCCTCGCAGACGAGGTGGACCGGCGACCACCCGCTGCCGGGTCCCACGCTCCCCGACTTCTCCAGGGCGTCCAGGAACTCGTAGTCGAAGAACGGGAAGTCCGGCGACTCCAGCGGGCGCCAGGCCTCAGCACCCACCCGCTCCACGGCGTCGACGAGCCCGACGCGCATCGTTCCGGCGGAGGAGATAGTCCTAGAATCCGATCTTCTTGTCCGGGTCGGCCTTCCCGGGTGCCTCCTCAGCCCCCTCCACAGGTCCCTCATCCAGGTACTCCACACCCCCCATGAGCATCTGCGGCCTCACGTCGAGGCCGAGGGCGAGCTTGCGGATCGTGGAGGGGTAGGCCCGGCGCTGGCCCGTCTCGAGCTTCGAGATCGTGTCCCGCGCCACCCCGCTCCTGTCCGCCAACTGCTCCTGGCTCATCACCGCCCGCAACCTGAGCACCCGCAAACGATCCGGCTCCAACGTCCTCTACCTCCAAAACACTGCAAAAAACTTGCCGAAACACTGCATCAATGTTACTCTCCGGCAAGTATAGCCCGTAGGCGAGAGAGAGGTGGGCGCAGGGATGGGTTCAGATCCGAGGCTGGTAATCCCGTACGTGACGGAGCAGAGCCCCAGGGGCGAGCGGACGATGGACATCTACTCGCGGCTGTTGAAGGACAGGATCATCTTCCTGGGTACTCCGGTGGACGACCAGGTCGCCAACGTGATCATGGCGCAGCTCCTGCACCTCGATTCCGAGGATCCCGAGCAGGACATAAACGTCTACATAAACTCGCCCGGCGGGAGCATCTCGGCCATGCTCGCGATCCACGACACCATGCGCTTCGTCAACGCCGACGTGGCGACGACAGCTTTGGGGATGGCGGCGTCCGCCGGGGCGTTCCTGCTCGCGTCGGGGACGAAGGGCAAGAGGAGCGCGCTGCCGAACACCCGCATACTCCTGCACCAGCCGGCCATCCAGGGTGGCCTCGGGGGGCAGGCCTCCGACGTCGAGATCCACGCCAAGGAGATCGTCTTCACCAAGCGCAGGATCAACGAGATAATGGCCGAGGCGACGGGCCAGCCGTTCGAGAAGATCGAACGCGACACCGACCGCGACTACATCCTGAGCCCCGAGGAGGCCGTGGAGTACGGCGTCATAGATCAGGTCGTCACGCGTCCCGGCGAGGGCGTCTCGGGCTAGCGACCGGGCCGACGGGAGGACGCTCGTGCGGGTCGCCCTGATCTCGGACCTCCACGGCAACCTGGCCGCCCTGGAGGCGGTCCTGGACGACCTCGCCCGCGAGCTTCCCGACCGGGTCCTGTGCCTCGGCGACGTGGCCGCCACCGGCCCCCGGCCGCGCGAGACCGTCGAGCGCCTGCGCGAGGTGGGATGCCCGGTCGTCATGGGCAACGCCGACGCCGTCCTGCTCGGTCCCATACCGGACCCCGAGGACGAAGGGATGCGCAGGATCCTGGAGATCGACCGCTGGTGCTCCGAGCAGCTCTCCGCGGAGCACCTCGACTTCATAGGCGGCTTCCGGCCAACGCTGAGCGTGGCCCTCGATCGAGGGGACGATCTGCTCTGCTTTCACGGTTCGCCGCGCTCGTTCGACGACGCCATCGTCGCCGCGACCCCCGAAGAGGAACTCCGGGACATGCTCTCGGGCCACGAGCCCACGGTGATGGCCGGCGGTCACACGCACGAGCAACTGCTGCGCCAGCACGCCGGGACCACGCTCGTCAACCCCGGCAGCGTTGGCCTCCATCCACCGTTCGCCGGGTACGCGCTGGTCTCTTCGGAGGACGGCCGTCTGGGCTTCGAGTTCCGGCGCCTGCCGCTGCCCGCCGAGCAGATCCGTCGGGACGCGCTGGAGAGCGGCATGCCGCACGCCGACTGGTGGGCGGGCTTGTGGGAGGAGGGTTAGATGGACCTCTTGATCCTGGGCGGTACCCGGTTTCTCGGCCGGCACCTCGTCGAGGCGGCGCTCCGGCGCGGGCACCGGGTAACGCTCTTCAACCGGGGGGAGAGCAACCCCGGCCTCTTCCCAGAAGTGGAGGAACTGCGGGGCGAGCGCGGCGGGGATCTCTCGCCCCTGCGGGGACGAACATGGGACGCCGCGATAGACACCAGCGGCTACCTGCCCCGCGAGGTGCGCCGTTCCGCCGGGCTCCTGGCCGGTTCGGTGGGGCACTACACGTTCGTCTCCAGCATCTCCGTCTACGAGGACTTCACCCAGACGGGCATGGACGAGGAAGCGCCGGTGCTGGCGCCACCTGACCCGGAGCCGGGGGAGATGAGCTGGGAGCTCTACGGCGGGCTCAAGGTTGGGTGCGAGCGGGCGGTGGAGGCGGCGATGCCGGGGCGGACGCTCGTGGCGCGTCCCGGCATGATCGTCGGCCCGCACGACTACACGGACCGTTTCCCGTACTGGCGCCGCCGGGTGGCCGAGGGGGGAGACGTGCTCGCTCCCGGGAACCCCGAACAGCAGGTCCAGCTCATCGACGCGCGAGATTTGGCCGGCTGGATGCTGCGCATGGCCGAAGGGGGACGGACCGGCGTCTACAACGCCACGGGCCCGGAGCACAGGTTGACCATGCGCGGGATGCTCGAGGGCATCCGCGAGGCGACGGGGAGCGACGCCCGGTTCGTGTGGGCGTCCGAGAAGTTCTTGCTCGACGCAGGCGTGGAGCCTTGGGAGGAGTTGCCGTTCTGGGTGCCCAGGGAGATGGCCGGCATCCTCGCGGTGGACGTTGGCCGGGCCGTGGGGGCCGGGCTGGTCTTCAGGCCGCTCGGGGAGACCGTGCGGGACGTGCCGGGGCCTGAAGACGAGAGGCCCGAGGTGGAGATAGGGGCGGGCATCTCGCGCGGGCGGGAAGAGGAGTTGCTTCGGGCCTGGCGGGGGTCCAGTCTGTAGGGGACAAAGATGGGACGCGGGGCGGTATGAACCTCACGCACGAGTACATGCACCACCGGACGGGTTACGGGCTCGGGTCCTGCTGCTGGATCCGGGTCTACAAGGGCGCCGAGGGGGACGCGCCCGTCGTGGTGTGCGAAGAGCTTCCCGAGGCCGGCGGCGCGCTCACGAAGGAGGTGGCCGGGTACTTGGCGGCAGAGGTGATCCGGGATCACTTCCCCGGCGGCCTGCCGGAGCTGGAACGTCCCATGCTCTGGATCGAGCACCGCCCCGCCCGCCGCCGCGGCCCGGGCAGGTACTTTCTCCACACCTTCCCCTCCTACGCTCCCAGGCTCGTGGGCGCCGGCTTTGTCCGCCGCGTCACCCTCGGCACCTCCCGCCGCGAGCCACTCGACCCCGCGGAGGTAGCCACGCTGACCCGCGGGGTGTGAGGGCGCCCGCGACGCGGCCCGCTCCGTCTCCTAAACTGCGCGGCTATGAGGTTCAGGCAACTCAGGGAGGCCGATCACGGCCCCGTGGTGGCGGTCGTCGACGGGTGGTGGGGCGGACGCCGGGTCGCGGGCAAGCTGCCGCGCCTCTTCTTCCGGTACTTTGCCGGGACGAGCTTCGCCGTCGAGGAGGACGGGGAGATCGTCGCCTTTCTCGTCGGCATCGTCGGCAGCCCCGCAGACGAGGCCTACGTCCACTTCGTCGGGGTCCGTCCCGATCACAGGTCGCGGGGGCTGGGTCGACGGCTCTACGGGATGTTCTTCGACGAGGCCCGCAGGCGCGGGTGCCGGTCCGTGCGAGCCATCACCTCCTCGGGCAACAGGGGCTCTATCCGCTTCCACAAGAGTTTGGGTTTCGAGATACTGGAGGGAGACAGCGCGGAAGACGGCGTGGACGTCCACACCGATTACGACGGCGACGGGGCGAACAAGGTCGTCTTCGCGAGGAAGATACCCTGAGAGCGTCTCATTGCCTGCATGGTAGAGACGGGTGGGGAGCCGGATCGTCTTGGCGGAGCCCTTGTAGTAACCTCGCACGCGACGGGAGGAGGGCCACGTGGACGAGAAGAACAGCGCTACGGAGTACGGGATAAAACAGGTGGGGGACCGCTACTACCCCGTCATCGTCGACCGCGAGGCCGGCGGGCACTACGAGATCAACAACCCCATGACCGGCGGCGTCCTCAGCTACAACAACCCCGAGGCCGCCGAGAAGTACATCGAACGCGCCCGCGAGAAGGAGGCCTAGCCCCGCAAGGATCGCCCGCCTCGTATGGATGCTCTAGAATGCGCCGGGTCCGGCCGGGAGGGCCGGCCTACTAGACGAGGGAGGCGGTCGGGTGACGGACGGGGAGCAGAGGCGGGAAGAAGGCGGGCTGAGGCGCGAGCTGCGGTTCTGGGAGGCGGTCGCGCTCTCCATCGCGATCATGGCGCCGGGCGCGGCGATGGCGCTCAACGGCACGGCGACCGCGGGCCTGGTCGGCCGCGCGGTGCCCCTGGTCTTCGTGCTCGCCACGTTGGGTATCCTGTTCGTCTCCTACGCGTTTATCCGGCTGACCTCTTACTTCAACCACGCGGGGTCGGTCTACGCGCTCTCGGGGGCCACGCTGGGCCCGCGAGCCGGCTTTTTCTCCGGATGGGCGCTTCTCGGCACCTACCTGTGCTTTACGGCAGGGTCGACCGCGGAGGTCGGCCTCTTCGGGCAGGAGTTCCTTGCCTCCACGGGCCTGCCGGCGGTCGACTGGGTGGTGATCTCGCTCGTCGCGGCGGCGCTTATCTGGGTCTTGGCCTTCGGGGACGTCCGCGTGGTGACGCGCGCGCTTCTGAGCATGGAGGGGTTGACGGTGGCCCTGATCCTGGTGCTCGTCGTGGTGATCTTCGCCCGCATCTTCGGCGGCGCAGCACCCGGCGGGCAGGAGTTCACGTTCGCGGCCTTTGCGCTGCCGGGCGGGGTGGACTTCGGGACGGTGGGCCTCGCGACGGTCTTCGGCATCCTGTCGTTCGCCGGCTTCGAGGGGGCCGCCTCCCTCGGCGAGGAGACGGACAACCCGCGCCGCAACATCCCCCGCGCCATAGCGGCGGCGGTGATCACCATGGGCGTCTTCTACGTGATCGTGATGCTCGCCCAGACTCTAGGCTTCGGCGTAGATAAATCTGGCACCGACGCCTTCGCGGGCGCGTCTTCCCCCCTGGGCGCTCTCTCCACGGACTACATAGGTCCCGGCATGGCCGCGGCCATAAACCTCGGCGTCATGGTAAGCGCGTTCGCCAGCGCACTCGGCACCGCGACGGCGGGCTCACGCATGCTCTTCGCCCTCTGCCGCGACGGCTTCCTCTCGCGGCGCCTGGGCGAGACCTCGCCCCGCACCGGGGCGCCCGCAAACGCGCTGGCCGCCGTCATGGTCGTCGGGATAATCACCTTCGTGATCCTGCGCCTCGGCGGGGTCTCGGCGGTGAACGCCTTCTTTTACCCGGCCACGGTGGGCGTGCTCACCCTCCTCGTCGCCTACATAGTCACGAACGCGGGCGCTTTAAGGTTCCTGTTCCTGAGCCGCAGGGTGCCCGCCTGGGAGGCCGTCTTCCCGTTGGTGGGGCTGGCGATCCTGCTCTACGTCATCTACAAGAACGTCTACCCCGCGCCGGACTTCCCGTTCAACCTCTTCCCGTACATCGCGGGCGCCTGGCTCCTGATAGGCCTCGCCTCCGTCCTCTTCGTCCCGGGCCTCGCCCGCCGCATCGGCGCCAACCTCGCCGCCCACGAGGACGCGAACACCGAGCAAAGCTGACGGCCCCAAAGACTCACGCCCCCGCCCAAGAACAACGGGCGGCCAATGCCCCAACCCGTCGACACCCATCGTAGGGGCGGGTTTCAAACCCGCCCGCACCCCCGAGGCCCCTCAAGCCAACCGAGGCACGGCCGACAAGGGCCGAAAATCCTAGGAGAGCAGCTCCGCAAAGTCCGCCTCGTCCAGGACGGGGACGCCCAGTTCTCTGGCCCGCTCCAGCTTAGATCCCGCCTCCTCGCCGGCGAGGACGTAGTCCGTGTTCTTGCTGACGGATGAGGTGAACGTGCCACCCGCCGCCTCCAGGTGCTCGACGTAGAAGCTGCGGGGCCTCTCCAGGGTGCCGGTTATGACCACGCGCTTGCCCGCGAGCGGCCCTTCCGTGGGGCGTCCGGTCTCGCGCTCGAAGTCCAGGCCGACCTCCATCAGGCGACTGACGAGGTCCTTGTTGTCATCCAGGGAGAAGTACTCGACGACGGCGCGGGCGACGACCCCGCCTACGCCTTTGATCTCGGCTAGCCCCTCGGCGGTCGCGCCGTCCAAAAGGTCCTTGCCGGAGAACCGGGAGGCTATGAGCTCGGCCGTGACCGCCCCGACGTGGCGGATGCCGAGGGCGTAGAGGACGCGGGAGAACGGTTGCTCCTTGCTCTTCTGTATCGCCCGGATCAGGTTCTCCGCGCTCTTCTCGCCGAAGCCTTCGAGCGGGACCAGTTGCCCGGCTTCGAGCCCGTACACGTCCGCCGCGTCCTTGATGAAACCGAGATCGAAGAGGCGCTTGGCGAGCTTCTCGCCGAGCCCGTCTATGTCCATCGCGGACTTCGAGGACCAGTGGATGATGTGCTCCAGCGCCTGCGCCGGGCACCGGGCGTTGACGCACCGCGTGACCGCCTCGCCGGGCGGGCGGGAGACGGGCTCGCCGCAGACGGGGCAGTGGGTGGGCATCGTGAACTCGCGTTCGTTTCCGTCGCGCTCCTCGGCGAGGGCCTTTACGACCTGCGGGATCACGTCCCCCGCCCGCTCTATCACGACGGTGTCCCCGATGAGGATGCCCTTCTCCTTCACGTAATCCTCGTTGTGCAGGGTGGCCTTCGAGATCGTCACCCCGCCCACGTTGACCGGCTCGAGCACCGCCTGCGGCGTCAGCGCCCCCGTCCTCCCGACGTTGACGATGATGTCGAGCAGCTTCGTGCGCCCGGCGAGCGGCTCGAACTTGTACGCGATCGCCCATCGCGGGGCCTTCGCGACCGACCCCAGGGCGAGCTGCTGCTCGCGGGAGTCCACCTTCACGACCACCCCGTCGATCTGGTACGGCACCGACCCGCGCTCGCGCCCGGCCTTCTCGCACTCCTCTATCACGGACTCTATGGACTCGTGCAACCTGTAGGGGTTGGCCCGCAGGCCGTAGCCCTTGAGGGCGTCGAGCATCTCGGAGTGGCTCTCGAAGCCCCCCGCGCCCTCGCCGACGCCGTAGAGGTAGACCTTGAGCGGCCTCCTCGCCGTGATCCTGGAGTCGAGCTGCCGGATGGCCCCGGCCGCGGCGTTGCGCGGGTTGGCGAAGGGGGGCTTCCCCTCCTCCTCCTGCCTGCGGTTGAGCCCATCGAAGTCCTCCAGCGTCATGTACACCTCGCCCCGCGGCTCCAGAACCTCCGGGGGATCGTCGCCGAGCCTCTCCGGGATGGAGCGGACGGTGGCGAGGTTCGCCGTGACGTCCTCGCCGGTTGTGCCGTTCCCCCGTGTCGCGCCCCGGACGAAGCGGCCGTCCTCGTAGCGCAAAGAGACGGCGAGGCCGTCGATCTTGCGCTCCGTCACGTAGCGGGGCGACTCGTCATCCCCGAGCAGCCGCCGGACGCGCGCGTCCCACTCGCGCAGGTCATCGAGCTTGCGGGCGTTCGCCAGAGAGAGCATCGGGACCGAGTGCCTGACCTCGTCGAAGCCCTCGACGGGCTCGCCGCCGACGCGCTGGGTGGGGGAGTCGGGGGTGAGCAGCTCAGGGTGCTCGCCCTCGAGCGCCTCCAGCTCGGCGTAGAGGGCATCGTACTCGGCGTCGGAGATCTCCGGCGCGTCCTCCACGTGGTAGCGGCGGTTGTGGTAACGGACCTGCTCCCGCAGATCCTCGATCCTGCCCCGAACGTCCGTCTTCTCCGTCACGCGCGAATTATACGTAGAGCCCGAATGCTCCCCAAGGTCCGCTATTCTCCGACCCGTCGGACGGGCCAGCCGAGCTCCCGCCCGTCCCCGTCCACAAAGGAGAAGCTCTTGCCCTCGGGTGCCACGCCGCGCAGGACCGAGATCCCGTACGGGTACGTCAGGGACTGGGTAACGATGGCGTCTGGCGGGGGGTCCTCCAGCGAGACCCGGACGGTCACCCGGTCCCCCTCGACCCTCGCCCCCGCGACGCCGGCGGAGTAGCCGCCCGTCGGCCTCTGGCCCCCGTAGACCACGACGTACGTCCCCTCGCCCGAATCCCCTATCTGCGCGCCGAGCTCCTCCGAGAGGGCCTTCGCCGAGGGGGCCAGCACGATCCGCGGCTCACGGGGCCCCTCGCCCGGTGCCCCTGACGCCACGCGCTCGACCCGCAGGTCGCGCGGTTCCTGCGTCTCTGGTGAACCCCCGTCGGACGGGCCCGGGCTGCCGGTCGTCGAACACGCGGAGAGCAGGATCAGGAGCAGGATGGGCCCGACGCGTACCATTGCCCAGAGCTTACACGATGTAAGACCCCACCCGGCTCCTGCCGGCATCCGGCCGTAGAATCGCCCGGCAGACCGCTACCAGAGAGGGCCGTGATGGAACCCCTGATCCTGACGCTCCGGATGGACGACCTCTCGCAACAGGGCTTCGACCGCCAGCGCGAGGAGCACTTTCCGAAGGCGCGCAACTTTATCCCGGCCCACCTCACCCTCTTCCACAAGCTGCCAGGCGACCGGGAGCGCGAGATCTCGCAGACCCTGGAAGACCTCTGCCGCCAGCAATCTCCCTTCTCCCTGACGGTGACCGGCCTGATCTTCATGGGCCGCGGCGTCGGCTACAGGCTCGCATCCCCGACGCTGCAAGGCGTGAGAAGACGCCTCGCCGACGAGTGGTGGCCGTGGCTCGGCGCCCAGGACCGCCAGGGGTTCCGGCCGCACGTGACGGTCCAGAACAAGGTTACGCCGGAGGAGGCGCGCGCCCTGCACCGCAGCCTCGAAGAGGCGTTCGCGCCCTTCGAGGTCGGGGCGGAGGGGCTGCTGCTGTGGCGGTACCTCGGGGGGGCGTGGGAGCCCGCGGGGTCTTACGGATTCGGCGGGTGGTGAGAACGCTGGTTAGGGCGCCGTCGTCACGGAGAAGGCCGACCAGCGCCCTCACCGTGCCCATGCCGCCCACCGGGCGACGGTCGACGGAGACGTAGGGCGGCGCCACCTCTCGGGCTTTAGGAGTTTCCAGTCAGTCTCTCTGGGTAGCTCAGTGAGTAGGGGTGAGAAGAAGGGCCGCCGCTTCAATCCTGATCCCGCCGTTGGCGTAGACTGCCGGCATGGAAGCCACGGCCACTCGCGACCCGACCCTGAGGGTGTCCCCCGCGGTGCTGCTGCGCGAGCCGCTCTTCTGGGCGGCTTTGGCGGCGTTCGTCGGTGGCGCCTTGGGCCTCGTCGGGACCTCCGCGCAGGCCTCCGTGCAGGCCTCCCTGGGCGTCTCCTACACCCCCAGCATGCCCACCGTGTTGTTCGCGGAGGCGGCGCAGCTCTCGGGGGAAGCGCTCGCCGCGCTCTCGCTGCTCGGCGTCGGCGCCCTGCTCGGGGCCGGCCTCCGGACGGCGGGACGCCTGGCCAACGGCGTGGGGGTCGTGGTGCTCTTGCTCTTGCTAGCCGCCGTCGCGACCTCGGTGTTCTACTCGACCTACTGGAACATGGTGGACAGGCTGGTGGCCGTCGTGCCGGCCCCGTCCCCTGCCCTCGAAACGGCCACGTTCTTCGCCGTCTTGTTCCTCCCGTCCGCGGTGGCGCTCCCCTTCGCCGTGGCCGCCTTCTGGGGCCGGGAGGCGCGCCTTGGGGCGCTGCTGCTCGGCCTCTGCGCCCTCAACGTGCCCTTCGGCGTGATCTCGTTGAAGCTCTCCCCGCCCGACCCCCACACCCTTTACTACGAGCCTTCCGTCACCCCCGCGCTCTTCGGGTGGTACGGCGCGGGCGTGAGCTTGCCAGAGGCGCCCCTCTGGGTGCTGCTCGGGGTCGCGCTCTTTCGCGGCGCCCGCGAGCACGTGCTCGGCAAGGCGTCCCGTGCCCGAGAGAAGGAAAACCTCAGGGCTGCCCGCCGCCTCTACGAAGAAGGCCTCGGGCGGGGCGACCTCTCGGTGGTGGACGGGCTGGCCTCCGAGGACTTCCGCGACCTCCGGCACGGCTCTCGCGGCAGGCTCGGCATGGAGCGCGCCCTCACGAGGCTCCGGGCGAGCTTCCCCGACCTTGCGGTACGCGTGGAGGGCCAGGAGGCGGAGGGCGACCTGGTCAGGACGCGCCTCAAGCTCTCGGGCACCGACCGGGGAGGGGTGCTGTGGTACCCGCCCACGGGTCGGCGCGCGGCCTTCTCCGCGACCTTCGAGGACCGCTTCTCGGGGGGCAAGCTGCTCGAGCATGGCGGGAGCACGGACACCGAGGGGCTTCTGCGCCAACTGGGGCACCACGAAGGGGGTGCCCCGGGAACGCCCATTCTTAGCGAATTTCTTGGAACCCCCTCGGCACGATGACGTTCGCGGAACGCCCCTTCCACGCACTCGGGTGGATGAGGCCCACGCGCCGTCCAGCCCGCCAATGGCCGCCGGAAGACCGGGCGGCCCTCGAGGGCCTGCGACAGGCGTTCGCGCGCCCCCTCTGATACCGCCCCCCTCTAGGGGGTCACGCGTCCCGGTCGCGGCCGAGGGGGGTGGCGCGCCGGGTGTGGCGGGGCGCCGAGGAGGGTAACCAGCCCTTGCGAGAGGAAGGCGAGACGATCTGGAGGCAACAGAGATGCCCGACCCGAAGCGGCGAACCCCCGAGTTGACCTCCCTGGGCGGGTCGCGCCCCGAGGGCGGCGAGCCGCAGCTGAGCGAGTACAACTACGAGCACTTCCGGCCCAAGCACCTCATCGCCGACCTGCTGAAGACCGCGAGGGGCGAGGGGATACGGGCCGGCGAGGAGGCCCCGGACTTCGAGCTGGAATCGACCGAGGGCGAGAGGGTGCGCCTGGGCGGGCTGCGCGGCCGGCCAGTCGTGCTGCGCTTCGGCAGCTTCACCTGACCGCTCACCACCGGCGCGGTCGCGCCGTGGAAACGGCTCCACGAACGGTACGCAGACGAGGTGCACTTCGTCGACGTCGCCATCCGCCAGGCGCACCCCGGCGAGCGGCGCGGCACCTACCGGAGCTACGAGGAGAAGTTCGAGGGGGCCCGGGAGGGCAGGCGGGAGGAGGGCATCCCCTGGACCGTGCTCGTCGACGACTACGCCGGGACCTGGCACCGGGCCTACAGCTCCGAGATGACCGACCCCGTCTTCCTGATCGGCTCGGACGGGCGCGTCTCCTTCTACCTTATGTGGGCGCACGCGCCGACCTTGAAGCGGGCCATCGACGAGCTGCTGGAGCGGGGCGGCCGGGGGGTGGTGGGCGGCGGCATCGACCGGACGCCCCACCTGTTCGTCTCGTTCGTGAACGGCTACCACGGCCTGACGCGCGGCGGCAAGCGGGCGGTGCGCGAGTACAACACCGGGGCCTTCGGGGCGGGGGTGCTTACCTTCCTCGGGGGCAAGGCAAGGCCCGTGCTCGCGCCGCTCGCGATGCGCGCCGAGCCGCTGCCCGCGGCGGCGAGGCTGGCCCTCCTGCTCGGTGGCCTGGCCGCGATCGCCGCGCTTGGCCCAGGCGCGCGGTTCCTCCGCCGCCGCGCTTAGGTTCCTCCCCATGGGGCTGCTGCCGAAGGCTCCTCTCCACGGCCGCCGCGGGCGCCCTTGACGTGTGGGTCGGGATCATAACCGGCTTGGCCCTGGGGCTCTCCCCTATCTTGAGCGGCGCCGTCAGCATAGCCAGCGCCGTTGCGGGGGTAACTCTCATGGTCGCGCTCGGCGGAAGGCTGCGGGACCTGATCTACCGCAGCCAGAGGCTCGCCAAGCGCCGCGAGCGCATAGAGCGCGTGTGGGAGCGCTACGGGATACCGGGCGTGGCGCTGCAGGCCCCGCTGCTCACGGGGCCGGTGCTGGCGACGCTCTTGGCGCTGGCCCTCGGGGCCCCTCCCCGCCCCCTGCTGCTGTGGATGCTCGCCAGCGTGGTGTTATGGGGCGCCATACTCACCGGGGCGGCGGCCCTGGGCTTCTCGATGTTCGGGCCCTAGCGAACTTTTAGAACCCCCTCAGCGCGAAGTTCGAAGAATGGTGCGGGTTCTTAATCGGTGGTACGGATCATCCGCGAACGACCGGGTAGCCCCCGCCCCGGGGACGCCTAGATCGTCTCTCCGTAGTGCTCGCGCACGGCGGCGTCGAAGGCGCCGGAGAGGTCTTGCATTTCGGGGGCGGTCTCTATGGTGGACCGGTCGTGGGGGACGGTTACGCGTTCGGCCTCGGCGTCCACGTCCACGTCGTCCGCGGGGATGGGGCGTCCGCCGACGACTATGTACTTGAGCACGTTGCTCACGGCATCGTAGACCGTGTCCTCGACCCGGCCGACGCCGGCGCCCGAGGCGTCGAGGACCGCGTACCCTTCCATCTCGGTAAACGGGTTGCCCGCGCGGTGATCTTCGCTGTCCATGGCTCGTCCTCCGGTGGCGGTGGTTCGCGTATGTGCGTATGATACTTCCGCGTGGGAGACGGAATAGGTTATCCGGGAAACGCGCGGGCCTTGAAGGCCTTCTCGCTGTTGTTCGTGGTCCTCGCGGCGATCTCGCTGCTGCTGGTGCACGTCTCTTCTTACGATCCTCCCGTCTCTTTTATCCTGCTCTACCTCGCGGCCTCGGTCGGGATCGTCGTGGCCGGGGTGGTGGTGCCGCTCCTGCCGGCGTGGCAGTTCACCCTCGGGTTCTGCGGGGGCGTCTACGCGCTGTACGCGGCCGTCGCGGCGATGATGGTGTTCTTCACCGGCGGGCCCTCGAGCGAGCTCTACGTGGTGTTCTTCCCGCTGCTCCTGGCCTCCGCGCTGCACGGGGCCTGGCGGACCGTGCTCGCGGTGCTGGCCGCCACGCTCTTCTTCTACGCGCTGGCGATGCTGCCGGGCCTCCTGGAGTCGGGGACGGGCGAGGAGGTAGCCTCCTCGGTCTTCTACCGGCTCGGCGCCCTGGCGCTCACGGGGCTCTTTCTCGCCTACGCCTCGCGGGGCATAGTCGGCGAGGGCGGTTCGGAAGAGGAGTCGGAGGACGGGGGGGCGGTGCTCCTCGGGCGGGTGGAGGCGGAGATCTCCTCCCGCAGGGGCGTGCCGGTCGCCGTGATCCTGGTCGACCCTGGCGAGGTGAGGGACGTGGACCTCCTGCTCGACCGGGTGGAGGGACGGATCGGCGAGCCCTTCCCGCTGGAGGACGGGGACCTCTTCGGCCTGGTCGTCGGCGGGGTGGACGACGGCGGCGCCGAGAGCGCCGCCCGCAGGGCCCTGGCCGCCGCGAGTTCTTTGGGCGCCAGGGAGACGCGGGCCGGGGCCGCCATCTACCCCCGCGACGCCCGCTCGGCCGAGGACCTGCTCCTCGCCG
>JAUJMB010000129.1 GCA_030447045.1 Rubrobacteraceae bacterium
GCAGTAGCATGGCAGACTCCAGAAAGCGCATAGCGTTAAAGCCGCACATGGACCGCATCCGCGAGTGGGTGGAGGCGGGCAAGACGGACGACTGGATCGCCGATGCCCTGGGTACCAGCGCCTCCTCGGTGCAGTCCTTCCGCTCGCGCAACGACATCTACCGCCGCGAGCGCGGTCCCAGGGAGCCCGAGGTCCTCTTCGAGGGCGTCCTCGACCATGGCGAGAACGACGGCTGGGGGCTCTGGCTCGACCCGGCCGTGGCCGAGGACCCGATCTGGAAACAGCACTGGGCCGGTGTGGACGCCGTGGTCGTCAAGGTCGCCGAGGACTCCATCGTCCTCGAGCCCGATTCCGGGGAGGCCCCCGCCGCCGACGGCGAGACCTGGACGCCCGCAGCGAGCAACGGGCAGTCCGAGGCGGATGAGCCCCAGGCCGCGCCCGACCCCTCAAGGGAGCAGGGCCGCGTGAAGTGGTTCGACCCGGAGAAGGGCTACGGGTTCCTGATCCGCCCCACCGGCGAAGACCTCTTCGTCCACCACTCCGAGGTCGAAGGCGACCCCTCCGCCCTCGTCCCCAACGGCGACGTCGAGTACGAGGTGGGCCGCAACGACCGCGGCCCCAACGCCCGCGCCGTCCGCCCGCTGGGGTAGCCACGGAGGCTCGTGCCTCCGCGACAGCCGACAACTCCGGGCTTATGGCCCGGTCGCGTAGGTGGTCGCCGTCGAGGCGGCCGCGTCCGGCAGATCCGGATGGAGGCCGGCTTCGCCCGCTCCCCTTCGAGGAATTACGCCACGGCTCTATACGGATACCTCGCGCGGAAGTTCTGCTCCTCCTTGTGAGGGACGCCGAGAGGGCGACGGAGCCCGTCCCCTCGCCAGGGTCCGTCTATGCCGTGGCCTGACCGTTGGCGGGGAGTCGAGTGCTACTCGGCCATTGTCGTGTCGGGGCCGCTCTGGCCCGTGAGGTGCTCGGTGGAGGCGAGGGAGAGAAGGTCGGGGGGCGTGCCGTTGCGGCCCCAGGCTATGCGCGTGATCGAGGCGTTCGCGGCCCTTTGGGTTCCGGGCAGCACCCCCGGCCCGAAGCGGTCCCTGAGGAAGGCCCGCATCGAGCCCCCGTGCGAGACGACGACGAAGCGGGCGCCCTCCGGGTGGCGGGAGCGTATCTTGTCGAGCGCCGCCTCAAAGCGGGCCATCACCTGCTCGTCGGTCTCGGCGCCGGCGAACGCCCAGCGCTCCTCCTCCGGCAGGGAGAGGAACTTGCGGGCGAACTCGGGGTTGCGCTCTTCCTGCTCGGCCCAGGTGTGACCCTCGAGGACGCCGCCGTGGCGTTCGATCAGGCCGCGCACCGGGACGACCTCGCCGGGGAAGCCGGACTCGCGCGCGATGATCTCGGCGGTCTCGTAGGCCCGCGCGAGCGGGCTGCTGTAGATGGCGTCGTACTCCGCCCCGGCCAGCGCCAGCCCGGCCAGGGCAGCCTGCCGGCGCCCCTCCTCGGAGAGGGGGAACTCCATCTGGCCCTGCCAGACCCCCTTCGCGTTTGCCGTGGACTGTCCGTGGCGCACCAGTAGTAGCTCTTGTCTCTCGGGCATGGGCGTAAAGATAGTCGATCGGCCGGCCGCCGGCAAACCCCCCCGATGCTAAACTCGCACGGTTTGTGGAGCTAGGCTGGAGGACGCGGGAAGTGTTCTGGAGAGGCGGGCAGGAGGCATCGCAGGACCCTGAGCCGGAGGCGCCAGGGGCGCCGCGCGGCCCCATACGGATCGAACCCGACGCGCCCCGCCCCGCGACCATCCTCAAGGTGGCGGGCGAGCTCGAGGAACGGGGGGCCGAGATCCTGGAGCTCTTCAAGGAGATCCGCTCCCCGCTGGGCCGCGCCGTGCTGCCCATCCACCTCCTCGAGGACGAGGAGGCGTTCTTTGTCGAGGTCGCGACCGGCCCCTGGGACGAACGCGGCGAGCTCGAGTTCGCCGGACGTATCGCCGCGCTGCGCAACTCGGAGCACTCGGAGGCCCGCGTGGAGTTGCTCAGCGCCTACCCGGTTCCCGACACGCTGCGGTTCCTGTGCGGCCTCTCCCCGTCGGCTCTGCTGCAACTCGACCTGATCCGGGTCCGCGTCGATCGCCCCGAGGAGGCGGCAGGCCTGTTCAGGGAGGTCGCGAGCCGCCACTGGGGGGTGGACCTGGACTTCGGGCCGGACTACCTGCCCCTCGTGGAAGACCTCCTCACGGCGGCCCTCCACGACGAGGAGGACGAAGGCAAGACCCCCGTCACGGACGGGCTCGTCGGCGGGGTCGGCTGCTTTCTCGGGGAGGTCATCCGCAGGAACGCCGGCCTCGGCGCCGCCTGGCGGCCACCCGAGACCTGGGGCGAAGGCCCCGTGGTCGAGGTGAGGGACTTCGCCCTGGACCCCGTGGGCAAGGCCCGCGCCTTCCTGTACGAGGGACCGGAAGAGTCGCTCGCCTTCTACGCCACCTACGTCCTCGACCTGCTAAGGGAGGAAGCGCCTCCCGAAGCCAGGGCCTAGCGCCCGACCGGGCTCTGAGGTTCCAGGCTTTGAGGTCAAGGGGGTGAGGGGCAGACCTCGGTCCCTACGCGTACCGCCTGCGGAGCTCGCGGATGATGGTGGAGGAGTCCACGATCACCTCTTCGCCGATCGTCAGGATCGGGATCGCCCGCTGCCCCGAGAGCCGAATCACCTCCTGCCGCCCGTCCTCGTCGGCGTTGACCGGCTCGTAGTCGAGGCCGAGCCTGTCCAACTCCTGCTTTACCCTCCGGCAGTAAGGGCAGTAACTACCCGTATAAAGGGTGATGTCCGTCTTCTGCTTCGTGGTCTCCATGATTAGCCTCCGGTTTTATCGCATACGACAGAACAGATTATACCGTCGATACCGCACGGAAAGGTTTTAGGCGGGGGGATCCAGGCTGACGACGAGCTCCACCTCGACGGGGGCGTCGAGCGGGAGCTCGGAGACGCCCACGGCGCTTCTTGCGTGCAGGCCGGCATCCCCGAAGACCTCTCCGAGAAGCTCCGAGGCGCCGTTGAGGACCCCGGGCTGGCCGTTGAAGCCGGCGGCGGAGGCCACGAAGCCCGTGACCTTCACGATGTCGCGCAGGTTGTCGAGGCCGCCGGCCCTCTCCGCGGCGGCGGCAAGGGCGTTCAGGGCGCAGAGCCTGGCGCACTCCCTCGCGTCTTCGGGGGAGACCGTCTCGCCCACCTTGCCCGTGCGGTGGAGCTCGCCGCCGGAGAACGGCAGCTGGCCCGCCGTGAAGATTAGGGTGCCCGCCTGGGCGGCGGGGACGTAGGAGCCCGCCGGGTTCGGGACCGGGGGGAGTTCGAGGCCGAGCTCGCGCAGGCGGGAGGTGGGGGGCATCTAGCGGAGGGCCTCCTCGTACTCGCTCGGGTCGTAGATCAGGGGGAAGCTCGCATCAAGCGTCTCCCCGGCGATGGCCTCGCCGATGACAACCGTGTGGTCGCCGGCGCGGGCCCGGTCCATGACGCGGCAGTCGATGTAGGCCAGGCAGTCCAGGAGGTAGGGGGAGCCGTTCGGGGTAAGGCCGTAGGGAACGCCGCGGAGCTTGTCCGAGTACTCGCCGCTCGTCTCGCCGAAGTGGGTGGCGACGTTCACCTGGTCGTCGCGCAGCACGCTCAGGGCGAAAGTCTCGCTCTCGAGGACGATGTCGTGGGTGTAGCGGTCGTTTCGGACGGCGATGGCCACGCAGGGGGGACGCTCCGAGGTCTGCATCACCCAGGAGGCGGCCATCGCGTTGGACTGGCGCCCGCGGCGGGTCCCGAGCACGTAGACCCCGTGGGTCAGGTGTCCGAGGGCGTCGAGTATGCCCTTTCGGTCTTGGGGGTCCGTGTCCAAATCTCTCCTCTCGGGTCCGATGGGAGTATTTTACCAAGAGTGGGTATAGACTTGCGGCCCATGAAATCTTTTGGAGGATCACGCGTATGTCTCTGAGCGCCTCGCTCGTAGGGGTCGGTATCGCCCAGGCAATCTTATACCTGCTGTTCATAAGGTTTATCGACCTCTACGAGAGGGAGTCTCTGCGGTACGTTATCCCGGTCTTTATCTGGGGATTCGCGGTGGCGACCACGCTCTCGCTCATCTTCAACACGATAGCCTCGATCACGATCAGCAACCTCGCCGGCCGCCAGGCCGCGTCCTTTCTGACCGCCGTTTTCGTGGCGCCGCCGGTCGAGGAGACCACGAAGGGCCTCGCCCTCCTCATAGCGTTCCTCATAGCGTACACGGTCGCGCGCCGGCGGGGGCTCGTCGCGTTCGCGGGGGTGATGGACGGGATCGTCTACGGCTCCGCGGTAGGTTTCGGCTTCGCCATAGCAGAGGACATCCTCTACGGGCTCCAGTACGGCCCGGAGACGTTCGTGGTGCGCAGGATCTTCGGTGGCTTCGCCCACGCCGCCTTCACCTCGCTGACCGGCATCGGGATCGGGCTCATCCCCTGGGTGAGGAGCGGCTTTTTGAAGGTCCTGCTGCCGCTGGTCGGGCTCACGGGGGCGATACTGCTGCACGGGGCTTTCAACTTTACGGCGACGGTCTTCGGGTCGGTGGCGTACGTTGTTCTGTTCTTCGTGGTCCTGCTCTACGCCGTCATCATAATCGGCTGGCTGTGGATGGAGCGGCGCATGATCCGGGACGAGCTGCGCGAGGAGGTGGGGGCCGGCACGATCACCGCCCAGGAGTACTCCATACTGCCGAGCTACTTCCGCAAGAC
>JAUJMB010000022.1 GCA_030447045.1 Rubrobacteraceae bacterium
GAGCTCGTCGAGGCCGCGGACCTCGTGAGCGAGGTGCGGAAGGTCAAGCACCCCATGGACGAGGGCTACCGCGGCCAGAAGGGCATCGAGTGGTAGGGACCCCGCGCATAGTGGTCGCGGGCACCCACTCGGGGGCCGGCAAGACCACCGTCGCCTCGGGCCTCATGGCCGCGCTCGCGGGGCGGGGCCTCCGCGTCGCCCCCTTCAAGGTAGGCCCCGACTTTATAGACCCCTCCTACCACGCCATTGCCACGGGAAGGCCGGGCCGCAACCTCGACGCTTTTCTCTCCGGCCCGGACCTCGTAGGCCCGCTCTTCGCCCACGGCGCCAGGGGGGCGGACGTCGCCGTGATAGAGGGCGTCATGGGCCTCTTCGACGGCAGGGGCGGCGGGGAGCTCGCCTCCACCGCCCACGTCGCCAAGCTCCTCGGCGCGCCCGTCGTCCTCGTCGTGGACGGATCGGCCATGTCCCGCTCGGCCGCCGCGATGGTCCACGGCTACGCCACGTTCGACCCCGACCTGAACGTCGCCGGCGTCGTCCTGAACCGCGTGGGCTCCGCCACCCACGAGAGGATGCTCCGCGAGGCCCTCGCCCCGCTCGGCGTCCCGGTCCTCGGCGTTCTCCGCCGCGACGCCGCCATCAGCACGCCGGACCGGCACCTCGGCCTCGTCCCGGCCGCCGAACGCCGCAGGGAGGCGGGACGGTCCATCGACGCCCTCGGCGCCGTCGTCTCCCGATCCCTGGACCTCGACGCGGCGATGCGGCTGGCGTCTTCTGCCGGATCCCTCAGCGTGCGGCCCTGGAGCCCGGAGGCGCCGGAGGAGGGGCGGACGCCGGGGGTGCGGGTCGCGGTGGCGGCCGGCCCCTCCTTCAGCTTCTTGTACGAGGAGAACGTGGAGCTCATGAGGGGCGCGGGCGCGGAGGTGATCCCCTTCGACCCCACCTCCGACGAGGCCCTTCCGGACGGAACCGACGCCCTCTACCTCGGCGGCGGCTTCCCCGAAACCTACGCCGACGCCCTCTCGGCCAACGAACCCATGAGGGAGGGCGTCGCCCGGTTCGCCGGCGATGGCCGACCCGTCGTGGCCGAGTGCGGCGGCCTGCTCTACCTCTCCCGCGAGCTGGACGGCAGACCCATGTGCGGCGTGCTCGGCGCCTCGGCCAGGATGACGGATCGCCTGACGCTCGGTTACCGGGAGGCGCGCGCATCTCTGGATTCGCCGCTCGCCGAGAAGGACGCCGCCGTCCGCGGCCACGAGTTCCACTACTCGGCCGTCGAGCCGGGCGTCGGGGAGAGGCCGGCCTGGGACCTCGCCGGCCGCGGGCCCGAAGGCTTCGTCTCGGGCGGCGTCCACGCGAGCTACCTGCACACCCACTGGGCCGCGACCCCACGGTTGCCGCGCCGGCTGCTCCGGGCAGCAAAACGGACAGAGGTCCGCGTATGAGCGGCAGGCTCGTCGGGGTGGGCGTGGGGCCTGGGGACCCGGAGCTTCTTACCATCAAGGGGCTCAGGGCGCTGCGGGAGGCCGACGAGGTCTTCGTGCCGGTGGGGGACACGGGCGAGGTCGGGCGGGCGGAGGCCACCGTGCGGGAGTACCTGGAGGATGGCCGCATCCGGCGCGTGCTCTTCGCGCTCTCCGACGACGCGGAGGCGCGGGAGCGGAACTGGACCGACGCGGCGCGGGAGGTCTCGGGGCACCTGCGGGAGGGGAAGACTTGCGCGTTCGCCACCATAGGGGACCCCAACGTGTACTCGACGTTTACGTACCTGGCCCGGACGGTGCGAAAGTCGCTTCCGGACGTCGAGTTGGAGACCGTGCCTGGCATCACGGCGATGCAGGACCTCGCCTCGCGGAGCGGGACCGTTCTTCTCGAGGGCGACGAGCGGCTGGCGCTGCTTCCGTTTACTGCCGGAAGGGATCATCTGCGGAAGGCGCTGGCGTCCTTCGAGACCGTCGTATGCTACAAGGGCGGGGGCCGGATGCCCGAGGTGCTCGGGGTGGCGGAGGAGGCCGGGAGGCTCGGTGACGCGGTCTACGGGGCGCGGCTCGGTATCCCCGGCGAAGAAGTGGTCCCGGCGGCCGAGATGGCCGGGCGCGAGGGGACGTACCTGTCGACGGTCATCTTTAGCGGAGAGGCGGAACGGCTTGGGTAAGGTCTGGTTTATAGGGGCGGGGCCGGGCTCGCCCGACCTGCTGACGATCCGGGGCGCGAGGCTCATAGGGGATGCGGACGTCGTGGTCTGGGCCAGGAGCCTCGTCCACGAGGGCGTACTCGAGTACGCCTCGCCCGAGGCGGAGATAGTGGAGTCGACGACCATCCCGCTCGAAGGCGTGCGCGGGCTCTACGAGCGGGCCGTTGGGGAGGACCTGAAGGTGGCCAGGGTCCACTCGGGGGACCCGAGCCTGTACGGGGCCGTGATGGAGCAGATCGAGCTCTGCGAGGAGATAGGCCTCTCGTGGGAGATTGTGCCCGGCGTCTCGTCTTTGGGCGCCGCCGCCGCGGCCATCGGGCGCGAGCTCACGGTCCCGGAGGTCTCCCAGTCGGTCGTGATCACGCGCCGCGCGAGCCGCACCCCGATGCCGAACAACGAGGACATAAAGGGCTTCGCCCGGCACGGGACGACGATGGCGATCTTTCTCTCGGCCGCGAAGCCGCGCGCGCTCCAGGAGGACCTGCTGGACGGCGGCTACGCCCCCGAAACGCCGTGCGCGGTCGTCTACCGGGCGAGCTGGCCCGACGAGGAGATCATCGAGTGCCGCCTGGAGGAACTGGCCGACCGCATCAGGGCGGCGGGCTTCACGCGCCAAGCCCTGATCCTGGTCGGCCCCGGCCTCGGCGCCGGCGGCACCCGCTCGCACCTCTACAGCCCCGCCTTCTCGCACATGTTCCGCAAGGCCAGCCAGGAGGCCTGAGACCCCCGATGCCCCCGCGCCGCATCACGGAGCCCTCCATGCCCCCGAGCATGGCCAGGGCGAAGAGCGAGAAGCTCAGGACCGGATGGACCACCGGCGCCTGCTCCGCCGCGGCCGCCAAAGCCGCCGCAAAGGCACTCCTTGGCGGCGAGCCCCAGACGCGCGTGGACATAAAGCTCCCCAAGAAGGGCGAGGAGCGGCGGGTGGAGTTCCCCGTGGAGCGGTGCGACCTCGGAGACTCCTGGGCCGAGGCCGTCGTCGTCAAGGACGCCGGCGACGACCCGGACGTCACCGACGGCGCCCACCTTACCGCCCGCGTCTCGTGGAAGGACGAGCCGGGCCTCGACCTGGACAGGGGGGAGGGCGTGGGGCTGGTGACCAAGCCGGGCCTCGGGCTGGAGGTGGGAGGCCCGGCCATAAACGAGACGCCGCGACGCATGATCTCCTACTCCGTCAGGGAGGTCCTCGACCCGGACAAGCGCGGCGTGCGCGTCGTCATCAGCGTCCCGGGCGGCGAGGGGATGGCGGAGAAGACCACCAACGCCCGCCTCGGCATCGTCGGCGGCATCTCGATCCTCGGGACCACGGGCATCGTCCGCCCCTTCTCGACCGCCGCCTGGGCCGCAAGCGTCGTGCAGGCGGTAAACGTCATGGGCGCCCAGGGGCACGACGCCTTCGTCCTCTCCACCGGCGGCCTGACGGAGAAGGCCGCCATGCGCCTCCTGCCGGATCTCGAAGAGGTCTGCTTTGTCGAGGTGGGCGACTTTACCGGGCAAGCAATAAAGCGGGCCGTCGAGAACAACCTGAAAACCTGCTTCTTCGTAGGCATGGCCGGCAAGATCTCCAAGCTCGCCGCCGGCGTCATGATGACCCACTGGACCCGCTCCAAGGTGGACAATACCCTCCTCGCCGAGGTCACACGGAAGGCCGGCGGCTCATCCGATCTTGTAGAGGAGATAAAGGACGCCAACACCGCCCGCCACGCCTACGAGCTCTGGCGCTCCGCCGACCTGAAGGAGGCCCCGCACCTGCTCTGCGCGGAGGCGGCGAAGAACCTCAAGACGTACGCGGAGGACAAGCTGGAGGTCCACGTGATCCTCGTGGACTTCGACACGCTCGACCCGGCCGGCTGGAGCCCGGGCGCCCTCGACGGGACCACCTGGAGCGCCGCGTGAGCCGCATCGCCGTGATCGGGCTCGACGGGAGACCGCTCTCCCGGGAGGCCGCCGGCCTGCTCGAAGGCGCCGCGCTCGTGGCCGGCGGCCGTCGCCACCTGCGGGACCTTGCCGTCGAGCCCGGACGCGCGGTCGTCTTTGAGGGAGACCTCTCCGCGGCGCTCTCGCGCATAGAAACGGAGCACCGTCCGGTGGCCGTGCTCGCCTCCGGAGACCCCGGGTTCTTCGGCATCGTGCGGCTGTTGGGGGAGCGGTTCGGGAACCTGGAGCTCCGCGTCCTGCCGGCGGTCTCTTCTGTGGCCCTGGCGTTCGCGCGGGCGGGCGTCTCTTGGGACGACGCCGTCACCGTCAGCGCCCACGGCCGCGAGCCCCGCCGGGCCGTCAACGTCTGCCGGGCCCACCCCAAGGTCGCCGTCCTGACCTCCCCGGGGTTCGGGCCGGCGGAGCTTGCCGGAGCGTTGGAAGGCCTCGGCCGGACCTTCGTCGTCGCCGAGAGGCTCGGCGGGCCGGACGAGCGCGTGGTGCGCGGGGACGCCGGGAGCGTCGCGGGCGGGCGCTGGGAGGACCCGAACGTGGTGCTGGTGCTGGACGAGGGGCGGGCGTCGGGGAGGGGTTGGATCTCCTCGGGCTACGAGAGTCCCGGGCGTTGGGCGTTGCCCGAGGACGAGTTCGAGCACCGCTCCGGCATGATCACGAAAGGCTCCACCCGCGCCCTCGTCCTCTCCCGCCTCGGCCCCGGTCCCGGCGACCTCGTCTGGGACGTCGGCGCTGGCAGCGGCTCGGTCGCCATAGAGTGCGCCCGACTCGGCGCCGCGGTCGTGGCCGTCGAACGCGACCCCGAGAGCTGCGCCCGCATCCGCCGCAACGCCGAACGCCACGCCGCCTACGTCGAGGTTGTAGGCGGCACCGCCCCGGATGCCCTGCGAGGCCTGCCCGAGCCCGACGCCGTCTTCGTCGGGGGGACGGGAGGCCTTTTCGAGGAGACCGTCAAGCTCTGCGCCGTGAGGGCGCGGCGTTCGGTCGTGCTGACCCTTATAGGCCTAGAACGGGTGGTACCCGCGGGCGAGGTGCTCGAAGACTGCGGCCTCGAGGTGGAGACCACGTTCTTGCAGACGTCTTCCGTGCGGGGCATAGCGTCCATGCACCGGGTCGTGCCGGAGGGCGCCGTGTTCGTGGTCTGCGGGAGCCGGCCGTGATCGGCCTGGTGGCGGCCACGGAGAACGGCCGCCGCAACGCCGCCCACCTCGCGGGCTCCTGGGACGACGCCCGCCTCTACGAAGGCAAGCCGAAGGAGGCCCTCCACCGGGCCTGGAAGGAGTGCGACGCCGTCGTCCTCTTCCTCGCGACCGGCGCCGCGGTACGCCTACTCGCCCCGCTGCTACGGGACAAACACACGGACCCCGGCGTCGTCGCCGTGGACGACGCCGGCCTCTTCGCGGTCGCCCTGTGCGGCGGCCACGACGGCGGCGCAAACGGCCTCGCGGCACGGGTCGCCGCCTCCCTGGGCGCCACGCCCGTCGTCACCACCGCGAGCGACGCCCTCGGCCTCCCGGCCCTCGACTCGTTCGGCAGGGACCTCGGCCTGCGTCTGGAGGAGGGTTCGGACCTGGCCGCCGTGGGGGCGGCGCTCGTCTCCGGCCGGACGGTCCGTCTGGTCTCCGACCGCCGGTTGCCGCTCGGGCCGCTGCCGGGGAACGTCGTTCGCGCAGAGGAGCCCGGGCCGCCGCTCCTGTTCGTCTCAGACCGGGTCGTGGACGTGCCGCGTCCGGCCGTCGTCTACCGGCCGCCCTCGCTCGTGGCCGGGGTGGGGTGCAGCCGGGGGGCTTCGGCGGGGGAGATCCTGGGCCTCCTCCGCGACTCGCTCGCGGAGGCCGGTCTCTCGGTGGGGAGCGTCGCCGGTCTCGCGAGCATCGACGCGAAGCGCGACGAGGTCGGGCTCCTGGAGGCCGCGGAAAGCCTCGGGGTACCGGTGCGTTTCCATCCGGCCGGGGAGCTGGCGGCGGTAGAGACGCCCAACCCTTCGCCCGTCGTGCGGGAGGCGGTCGGGACGCCGAGCGTGGCGGAGGCGGCGGTGCTCGTCTGTGGGGCGGAGCTCGTGCTCCCCAAGCGGAAGTCCGCGATGGCGACCGTAGCGCTGGGCCGGTTGCCGGTGCGGGGCCTTCTCATGCTCGTGAGCCTGGGGCCTGGGGAGGAGGCCCTGATCCCACCGCTCGCCCGAGACGCCCTGGCCCGCTCGGAGCTCGTCGTCGGCCTCGACCAGTACGTGGACCGCGTCCGCCACCTCCTGCGGCCCGGAACGGAGGTCCTCACGATGCCGCTCGGGGACGAGGTCGCGCGCGCCGAGGCCGCGATAGCGGAGGCCCGCTCCGGCGGCGCCGTCTCCCTGGTCTCCAGCGGCGACGTGGGGGTCTACGCGATGGCCTCCCCGGCGCTGGAGCTCGCGGGCGAGGACGTGGACGTCGTGGTGGTGCCCGGCATCACGGCGGCCCAGGCGGCGGCCTCGCTGCTCGGCTCGCCGCTCGGGCACGACCACTGCTCGATCAGCCTCTCCGACCTCCTCACGCCGTGGCCCGTCATCGAGAGGCGCGTCCTGGCGGCGGCGGAGGGGGATTTCGTGGTCTCCCTGTACAACCCGCGCTCGAGGGGCCGCGACTGGCAACTGGGCAAGGTGAAGGAGATGCTGCTGGCCGGGCGCCCGCCCGACACCCCCGTGGGCATCGTACGGGACGCCTACCGCCCGACGCAGAGGGTGGACCTCACGGACCTCGCCTCCCTGCGCCCCGAAGAGGTGGACATGCTGACGGTCGTCGTCGTCGGCAGCTCGCAGACGAGGCTGGTCGCCGGGCGCATGGTGACGCCGAGGGGGTACCTCTCGTGAGGAGCGTCTTCGCCGTCACGGACGCCTGCGCGGGGTGCGGCGCCTGCATAAAGACGTGCCCCGAGAAGGCGATACGGCCGGCCCCGCGGGGCTACGGCTCGCCCCTGATCGTGCTGGAAGACCGCTGCTCGGGCTGCGCCGAGTGCGCCGAGGTCTGCCCGGTCTCCGCCTGCGTCGAGGTCCCACTGGAGGACGCTTGAGGCGCGTCCACCCCATAGAGAGGGAGAGCTACCGCATCCTGCGCGAAATGGTGGACCTCTCGCACCTCGGGCCCCTCGGGCGGGCCGTCGCCGAGCGCGTCGTCCACGCCTCCGCAGATCCCGAGTACGCGACGAGCCTCGTCCTCGACGAGCCGACGCTCAGGGGCGGGCTCGACGCCCTGCGCCGCGACGCACCCATCGTCACGGACGTCCACATGGTCGCGGCCGGCATCACCGCCAGGGAGACGCTCTGCCTCGTCTCCGACCCCCGGGCGCGGGACCTCTCGGAAGAACTCGGCATCACGCGGTCCGCGGCGGGATTCCGGCTCGCCTCGGGGGAGGCCGGTCCCGGGGCCGTCTGGGTCGTGGGGAACGCGCCGACCGCGCTCTTCGAGCTGTTGGAAACGGACGACACCCGTCCGGCGCTCGTTGTGGGGCTTCCGGTCGGGTTCGTCGGGGCGGCGGAGTCCAAGGATGCGCTTTTGCGGAGCGATCTGCCAGGTGTCGCGAACCGCGGGCCGAAGGGCGGCTCCGCGGTCGCGGCGGCGGCGTTGAACGCGCTTATCTACTTTGAGGAGGAAGATGCGGGAGACCGTTAGCATCGGGAGGAAGAACGGGCGCGGCGGGAAGAGGCCGGCGTTCTTGGTGGTCGGCCACGGCACCCGCGACCCGCGGGGCGTTGGGGAGTTCCAAGATCTCGTGGGGCTGGTCAGGGAGCGGAACCCGGGTCTTGCGGTGGAGGGCGGGTTTATCGAGCTGTCGAGACCCCCGATAGGGGAGTGCGTGGACCGCCTGGCGGAGGGCGGGGCCAGGGACGTCGCGGCCGTCCCGCTGATGCTCCTCGCCGCCGGCCACGCCAAGGACGACATCCCGGCCACGCTCGTGCGCGAGGGGATAGAGCATCCCGAGATGGACTTCCGGTACGGCCGCGCCCTCGGCGTCCGCCCCGAGCTCTTGGAGCTTATGGACGAGCGTATCTCCGCCTCCGTCACCGAGGCCGAGAAGCCCGATACGGCCGTGCTCATCGTCGGGCGCGGCTCCTCGGACCCCGACGCGAACTCCGACGTCGCCAAGATAGCGCGCCTCTTCTACGAGGGCAGGCCCTACCCCCTGGTCGAGAGCGCCTTCGTCAGCATGACCCCGCCGGGTGTGGAGGAGGGGCTCGACCGTCTGCGCAGGCTCGGCGCCTCGCGCATAGCCGTCTTCTCCTACTTCCTCTTTACGGGGGTGCTCGAGGAGCGCATCAGGGATCAGGCCGAGGCGTTCGCCGCCGGGCACCCGGACGTCGAGGTGCGCTACGCCGGGTACTTCGGCCCGGACGAGCGGGTGGCCGACCTCCTGATGGAGCGCTACGCCGAGGCCGTGGAGGGTGACATCCGGATGAACTGCGACGTCTGCGTCCACCGGGTCGCGCTGCCGGGCTTCGAGGAGAAGGTGGGCGCCCCGGCCACACCCCACTACCACCCGGACGAGCCGGGCCACGACCACGGCCACGACCACGGTCATTCGCACGGCCACCATCACCACTAGGCGGCCCGCGTGAGCCTGGAAGAGAGGGTGATGGATCTCGCGGAGGAGATACCGCCGGCCGACGAGGGGGCCATGGCCGAGGCGAGGGAGCGCCACCTCACGCTCACCAAGCCGCCGGGCAGCCTGGGGCGGCTGGAGGAGCTGGGCGCGAGGCTCGCGGGCGTGGCGGGTAGGTGCCCGCCGCCCGTGCCGGAGAGCCCGGCGGTCGTGGTCTGCGCCGGGGACCACGGCGTCCTGGGCCGGGGCGTCTCGCCGTGGCCTCAGGAGGTGACGGCGGCGATGGTCCGGAACTTCTGCGCCGGCGGGGCGGCCGTCAACGCCATCGCGAAGACCGTCGGGGCGCGGGTGAGCGTGCTCGACGTCGGGGTGGCGGGCGAGCTGGAGCGCCATCCGGCGCTCCGCGGGGCGAAGGTGAGGCGGGGGACGGACGACCTTAGTCGCGGGCCGGCGATGGGCCGGGAGGAGGCCGCGAGGGCCGTGCTGGCGGGGGCCGGTATCGCGGAGGAACTCATCGAGAGCGGCGGGGTGGACCTGCTCGTCACCGGGGACATGGGCATCGGGAACACGACGCCGGCGGCGGCTGTCATCTCCGCCTTTACCGGACGTTCCCCGGAGGAGACGACGGGCCGCGGCACGGGCATAGACGACGAGACATACAGGCTCAAGGTACGGGTGGTGCGCGAGGCGCTGGGCTTGCACGCGCCGGACCCCGGCGACCCTCTGGGAGTTCTCGCGTCCGTTGGTGGTCTAGAGCACGCGGCCATGGTCGGCGTGATGCTGATGGGCGCGGTTTGCGGCGTGCCCGTCGTCCTCGACGGGGTCGCCTCCAACGCCGCCGCCCTCGCCGCCCGCGCCCTGGCCCCCGATTCGGCGGGGTACGTGATCGCGGGCCACCTCTCGGCGGAGCCCGGCGCCGCCATCGCCCTCGACTCCCTGAACCTCCAACCGCTCCTCGACCTCGACATGCGCCTCGGCGAGGGGACGGGCGGCCTGCTCGCGGTGCCGCCCATCCAGGCCGCCGCCCGCGCTTTGGGCACGATGGCGACCCTGGAGGAGCTGGGGTTCGGTTGAGGGGCCTCACCGAGGAGGCCATCCTCTCGCTCGGGAGCCCGCTCGCCCGCGTCGCGGAGGTGCACGGGGCGCTGGCGTCTACCCAGGACCGCGCGCGCGAGCTGGCCCGGGCGGGGTCCCCCCACGGCACGCTCGTCTTGGCCGGCGTCCAGACCGGCGGGCGGGGGAGGCTCCTTCGGGCGTGGGGCTCGCCCGAGGGCGGCCTCTGGATGTCCCTCGTCCTCCGTCCCGACCTCGAGGCCGCCGCGGCCCCCCGCGTTACCCAGACGGCGGCCGTCGCGGTGGCGAAGGCGCTGCGAGGGTTGGGGGCGGACGTCGGCATCAAGTGGCCCAACGACCTGCTCGCGGAGCCGGGGGGGCGCAAGATCTGCGGCATCCTCGCGGAATCCAGCCTGCGGCCGGCACGCCCCGACGAAGCGCCGCGCGTAGAGCACGCCATCCTCGGCGTCGGCCTCAACGCCAACCTCGACCCCAAAGACCTGGGCGTCTCCGACCGGGAGGTTGCCACCCTCCGCTCCGAGCTCGGCCGCGACGCGGACCCCCTCGACCTGCTCCGCCGCATACTCCGAGATCTCCAGGTGGAGCTCGAACGCATCCACGACTTCGCCGCCGTCCTCGACGACTGGCGGGCACTCAGCCTCACGCTCGGGGAGCGCGTGCTCGTCAGGAGGTCCGGCGAGGCCCTCGAAGGGCGCGCCCTGGACATAAGCCCCGAAGGGGCCCTGCTCCTGCAAACGGCCGACGGCCTGGTGGAACTCTATGAGGGCGAGGTGGAGCAGCTACGCCAGGACGTCGGCGGGCGCGCCGTGTGACGCGGCCACGGGGCGGGGTGTAACCGCCTCGGCCATCCTTCCGTCTTAGTGAAACGGGCCCGCGCTTCGAGCGATGCTGACTGACGCGGGGCGCGACCCGCGCAAGAAAAACGCGACCTTCTCGCCGCGCCGGGGAAGCGGCCGGAGAGAATGCCCGAAAGCCTGGAGCCGGACACCTTTTGAGGGGAGCTCGGCTCCGGGGAAGAACTCGGGTTGCTTGCTACGGTGCCGCTAGGAGCCCGTCTTGAACCAGAAGGAGACGTACTCGCCGTCGGCGCTGGTGTCGTAGAGGCCAGCGCCCTGCAGGAGGTTGCCGTTCGCGTCCCTGAGGCCGCTGGCGGAGTCCTTCCACAAGACCACCTCGTACCAGGCGCGTGCAGCCAGCACCTTCCTGGTGCCACCGTAGGGGTTGAGCGTCGCGCTCTTGTTGTCGGCGGAGGGTGCGACCGTCGCCGAAAGCGGCGTGTTGGAGCCATTGCGGTAGAGTGTGATGTTGTACTTGTTGAGCGTCGTCCTCTGCATCGCCTCGCTGAAGACCACCCTCACGTTCTCCTTGCGTCTCACGCCCACTTTGTTGGGGGCGGGGGCGCTGCCGAGCACCGTGGGGGCAAGCGTGTCAACGCCGTCGTCGGAGAAGGTGGCGCTCATGCTCGACGAGCAGCCGCCGCTGGTCTCCATCGCCGTGCCCGTGAGGCGTCCGTCGTGGAGCTGGGCGGACGGGCTGGAAAGGTCGTGGAAGTACCCGTTGTTCGCCGTGCCGGGGTAGGGGTCTCCGGCGTCCCCCTGGTTGACCTTGCCGTCCAGGTGGTTCAGGTTGTCCGCCTCTTCGAGGTCCACGAGCCTGCGCGCGTCGTCGGCGTTGGCTTTGTTGGTGTAGGTACGCGACTCGTCTATGTGCCACACGAGCAGCCCGCAGCCGGGCAGCCCCGCGTCGTAGCCTGTCTTCTGCCGGTTCTCGATGAGGAAGTACTCGCCCGTGCCGCTCTTCACGTTGCTCACCCAGTCGAGCCCGCCGGGGTTGTCGTGCAACTGGTACACCGCGTCGCTCGCGGTCGCCTGCCCCACCGACTTCGCGCCCACCTCCCGCTTGGGCGTCACCCATCCCTCGTAGTAGCGCGACCACGCGTCGGGGAACGGGGGCACCGAGCCGAGGTACTGCCCCGACACGGTGTTCCAGGAGCCGCCTCCCATCACGCTCCAGTCGCCCACCCCCTCCGAAGAGAGGTCGGTGTCGTAGAGGTCGGGCAGCCCGAGGTCGTGCCCCATCTCGTGCACCATGATGCCCAAAGTCGCCATGTGGTCGCGGTGGTACTCGCCGAACTGCGTGTAGCCGCCGCCAGCGGCGGCGCTGCCGAACAGCACCCCGTCCACCGTGGGCTGCTCGCCGCTGAACAGCGTCCAGAAGTGCCCCCAAACCGCCTTGCCGGAGCTCCTGCAGCACGAGCCCTCCTGCCCGGCGGCGATGACGGTGACGTGCAACTCCTTGGAGGAGAGCTTGTTGTCGTTGTTGGCGTCGTACGCCTTGTAGTTCACGTAGGCGTCCGCCGCCTTCACCGCGTCGGCGACGGTCTTGCGGTCGGCCGCGCCGTTGGGGAAGTTCGCGGTGTTGGGGTGGGCGTAGGGCAGGGTCAGCCAGCCCACCACGCCGTCGTTCGCCGTGCCGTGGCTCTCGGAGGCCGCGCCGATGTTCAGCTTGCCGTAGGAAGCCTCCTGAAAGTAGTCGCGCACGCTGTCCGTGGCACCGAAGAACTTGGAGTTCCACTGCGCGGGCGTCGTGCCCATCGAAGCCTGGTCGGTGAACTGCACGAGGATCACGAGGCTCTTGTGCTCGCCCGTGGCGGCGGTCGCCGTCATCTCGCCGTCCTCACTCGCCACCTGCACCGAGGAAGGCTGCACCTCGCGCTCCGGCTCAGGGTACTCGACCTCCGGCACCGTCACATCGTCGGGGCGCAGGTGCTTGTCCACCCCCTCGGGGGCGCTTCCTCGCCCACCACCCGCCCGCTGGGCTCAAGCGACTCGGAGCCCGCCGGATCGACGGCGTACTCCCACGCCTCCGTCTCCGGGTTGCGCACGACGGTGTAGCCGTCGCGCGTCTCGTAGCCGTGGTTCCACTCGTCGCCGTACTGCCTGGCGTCGAAGCCACCGCCGTCGGGCTGCTTGAGGGGCACCACCATGTCCGAGGCGGGCGCGGCGCTCGCGGGCGATCCCCATGCGAGCATCGCCGCCGCGAATGCCAGCAGGAAGGCGGCGAAGAACAGCGCCGACCTCCCTGTGGCGGCAACGATGCGGTGGTGGTGCCCTGCCGTGCCTGCCGTTACCTCGGGCATCTTTCCTGCTCCTTCCGGGGCTTCTCACCCAAGCGTGCGTCGCGCGGGCCTCCCAGCCCGAACAGGAAGTATCCCCCGTGCCTAGCGCCCCTTCTGTAGGCCAGGTGGCCATATTTTCGGCCCTCGCGGCGGTGGAGGTTGTGGGCGGCGAGGGGCGCAGCCGATGATCTTGCCCGCCCGGTTCTTCCGGGGGTAGACGGAGCCATGCTTGAACCACTCGCCGTGCAGGCGGGCCGTGCTGCTCGAGCCGCAGGACCTCTCCAACCAGAAGGACGGGCTGCTTTTGCACTCCCACCCGGCGGTCGGCGGGCTCGCCACGATGCGGCTCGGGGCCTCGCACGCCGGCTGGTACTACCACTACGTGTCAGGCCCGAGGACTAGATAAACCATGGCAAGGGAGGGTTCTGATGGGGGGATACTTGGCTGCGAGACGGAAGGCCATCGCCCCCGCCGTGGCCCAGTTCGCCGCCGCGGCGGTCCTCTGGGCCTTCACGGGAGAGATAAACGCCCCGGAGATCTCGCTCGGGGTGTCGGCGTTGGTGATGTCGCTCATCGTGGAGCGGACGCCCAACGCCCCGGAAGGGTAGTCGTGGACACCCCCGCCATAGCCGACTTCCCCGACGAGATGGACCGCCTGGCCGAGTGGAGGAGGCGAAGGGCCGCGCAAATACCCGATCCTCCCTCGTGTAAGATGTGCGCTGGGACACAAAACGGAGGAAGGGGACCCGGGCGCGTGGCGAGGGGAACGGTCAAGTGGTTCAGCGAGGAGAAGGGCTACGGGTTCGTGGCGCCCGACGAGGGGGGAGAGGACCTGTTCGTGCACTACTCCTCCATAGAGGGGAGCGGGTTCCGCAGCCTGGAGGAGGGCGAGAGGGTCAGCTACGAGCCGGCCCGCGGCAGGAAGGGCGAGGAGGCCAAGGACGTGCGCAGGGTCGAGTAGGTCCGGCCACCCGCCAGCCCTTCTCGTCCGTCTCCGCGCCCGAGGCGCGGCGGCCACCGCGTTAGTGAAGCGCGGCTCGCGCGGATGGTCGTCTCAGGATTGGGGCTCCTTCAAGAGATCCACGGTGACGCGCACACGACCCAAGTCGGTGTAGCCGCGCTCCGTGGGGAACCCGAAGTGGTCGGCTTCTCGGCGGAGGGCGCCGGGAACCCCTACAACCTCCCGTCGCGCTCGAGGTTCGCCATGAGCCTGCCGGCCAGCCCCTTCATGAGCCCGAGGTCGCGCTCGGCGAGCCGGGGTTCGGCGGAGTGGCTGGCGCAGCACAGTGTCCCGTACACGCTCCCGTCCGAGAGCCTCAGGGGGAACCCGACGTAGGAGCCGATCCCCGCCTCGCGCGTCACCTCGAGGTCCCGGACCGCCTCCTCGGCCCGCGCGTCGGGGACGGCGTTGGGCAGCGCATCGTCTGCCACCAGCTTGCAGTAGGAGCCCTCCAGCGGGATGCCCCCGCCCTCCTCCCACCCGAAGGAACCGGCGTCGCCCCCAAGCGCTTGGAAGACCAGCCGGTCGTCGACGAACCGCGCGATGAAGGCGACGTCCATTTCCAGGCCCTTGGCGGCTTTCGCGAGCAGGTCCCGCAGCAGCTCGGGCCCCCGAGGCTCCCACGGGTCTGGCGGCGTGCCTTGTTTCGTATTCCTTTCGGCCACGAACTCGCCGCGCTCCATAGTCACCCCCCCGTGTGGTTTGTCATCGGCGGGTAAGGATACAGCATCGCCTTGGAACGTCGGTGCCGCAGAGCACAGGAGGCGCGCCGCCGCGCTCACCGAGCGGGATCTCGCGGTGGTGGCCTACTCACCCCACGGGACGGCGGAGGGGTGCGGGTGCGCCCCGGCCCGCTAGGGCTGGTCTTCCGGCTCCGGCCAGTCCTCGCGCTCCGGCATCCTTCCGTATTCCACCCGCCACGCCGCCCTCACCGAGGCGACCCTGCCGACGCCCAAGGAGCGGAGGGCACGGTAGCGGCGGAGGCGGCCCCTCACGGCCGATCTCCGCCGGCACGGTGGGTTTTCTGCTCCGTCCTCTGTGGTCGAAGAGCTCGAAAGCTTACCCCGCCCCTCCCGGGTGGTTCTTGCGCCACGCCTCCCTCAGCTCGTCGGCGCGGGCCTCCCGATCGGTGCTGGCCAGCTCCATGATGCGCCGCTCCAGGCGCTTGTCCTCCTCGAAGGCCTTCCGGTCGCCGCCCATGACCTCGGGCGCGATCCGGAGGCGCTCGTCCTCCAGGCGCTTTATCTCCCGCCGGGCCTCGTCCGGTTTCACGGCCCGCCGCCTTGCGCGTGCGTCGCTTTCGGGGAAGCCCCGGGGGAGATCTGTCGCGCTATCCCGAGCAACAACCGCCTGTCCTTCGGGCGGAGCCTGTGGGCCTCCTCGAGTATGGACCGTAGGGTCTCGTCTTTTAGGGCAGCCAACAAGGCGTCGTCCGGGGCGCGACCCCCTCCTCTGCGGTGGCTCCGAACCAGAGCGTAGGCGGGAAGCCCATGGCCTCGGAGATGGCCCCGAGCTTGGCGAGGCCCGGGTTTTCTATGCGGCCGCTTTTCAGGTTCGCCACATAAGAGCGGGTCACCGCTCGGCCGGTGGCGTTCTCCAGGTCCTGTCCTCCCCATTCGGAGCCGTCGGGCTTGCGGTAGAGGGCGAGGAGCCTGCCGAACGTCTCCGAGACGTGTTCCTTCCCCTCGCCCATCGTCCTCCCTGGCGCTTGCCCCGTTTAAGTCGTTGACGGCCCGTACAAGATACTACACATTGGCGGGAGCGCTGCCGCGCAACTTCGCCTTG
>JAUJMB010000130.1 GCA_030447045.1 Rubrobacteraceae bacterium
TTCCGTGCTAGCCATGAATTACCGGGGGCCCCATCGGGTCCGCATCGACCACAAACCCGAACCGGAGATACTGCACCCCCGGGACGCCATCGTCAGGGTCACGAGGACTTGCATCTGCGGGTCCGACCTGCACCTGTACAACGGGTCCGTGCCGGACACCCGGGTGGGGATGACGTTCGGCCACGAGTTCACCGGCGTGGTGGAGGAGATCGGCGACGGGGTGGAGAAGCTGAAGGTCGGCGACCACGTCCTGGTGCCGTTCAACATCGCCTGCGGGACGTGCGTCTTCTGCCAGCAGGGGCTGTACGGGAACTGCCACGAATCCAACCCGCAGGCAACCGCCGTGGGCGGCATCTACGGCTACTCGCACACCGCCGGCGGCTACGACGGCGGGCAGGCCGAGTACGTCCGCGTCCCCTACGCCGACGTGAGCCCCACCGTCATCCCCGAGTGGATGGACCCCGACGACGCGGTGATGCTCACCGACGTGGTGCCCACCGGGTACCAGGGGGCCGAGATGGGCGGCATCCAACCCGGCGACACCGTCGTGGTCTTCGGGGCAGGCCCGGTCGGCATCATGTCGGCCAGGTGCGCCTGGCTCTTCGGGGCAGGAAGGGTAATCGTGATCGACTGCGTGGACTACAGGCTCGAGTTCGCGAGAGAGTACGCCCCCTGCGAGGCCTACGACTTCAGGTCGCTCGAAGACCCGGTGGTGTTCATCAAGGGGACAACCGAGTCCCTCGGGGCCGACGTGGTCATCGACGCCGTGGGGGCCGAGGCCGCCGGCAGCGCGCTGCAGACCGTTCTCGGGAGGAAGCTGCTCATGCAGGGCGGGTCGGCCACGGCGCTTCACTGGGCCATCAACTCCGTGAAAAAGGGCGGTATCGTCTCCATCGTCGGCGTGTACGGCCCTGTGGGTACCCACGTCCCGATGGGGAACGTGGTGAACAAGGGCATCACGATCCGGGCGAACCAGGCGTCGGTTAAGCGGCTGCTGCCGCGGCTGATCGAGCATGTGCAGAGCGGCGTCCTGAATCCGAAGGCGCTCATCACCCACCGCGTCCCCCTGGAGGAGGTGTCGGACGCCTACCGGATCTTCTCGGCGAAGCTGGATGACTGCATCAAGCCCGTCCTGATGCCGCCTTCGGCCAGATCCTAAGGGAGGAACGACCATGGAGCACACACCCAAAGACACCTCGCAGATAGCGGGATGGGGCGTGGACATCGACCCGAAAAACGACCCCACCTACCCGATGAAGCACCGCACCGACGGCGAGCACGCGGGCTACGCCTGGGAGCGTCCGCCGCAGCAGCCGGTCACCGTCGAGGTCCTGCGCTCCATCGAGCGATCGGACCTCACCTCCGCGTTCGGCACCTCGACGCCGCCCTCGGGAGCGAGCGGCGCGATCCGCCGCTTCGCTTTCAAGTACAGCGAGTCCAGCTACGCCCACTGGCTGCCCCTGATGCTCGCCGACCGGGTGGCCGTCGCGGAGGGCGTCGTCGAGGACCTCAAGAACGGCCGGGCACCCAACATCTTCGCGGAACGGGGCTGGAAGGCGGAGTGGGAGCACAACAGGGCGGGCCTCCTCCGGCGGGTCCTCGTCCAGGCGGGCCTGCTCTACGCCGCCGTCGCCTTTTTCAGGGCCAGAAGGGCCGGTTAATCTCGGGAGGAGACGCGCCGCCCCCACCGGGCGGCTCCGTAGGTAGGACGCGGATGGCCGCGGGGAACCGCGGTCCGGTCATCACGCCCCACCGAGTACGCGGGTTCTCAGCCAAGAGTTGCGGAACGCCCCGCGCGGGTCGAGCCGCTCGATCAGGCGGACGAAGTCGGGCAGGCGCTCGTAGAGCGGGGTGATCTCCGCCGCATCGGCGTCGAAGAGCTTGCCCCAGTGCGGGCGTGCCCCGAACGGGGCGAGCGCGGCCTCGAGTTGGACGATCACGTCCCGGACCGCCCCCCACTCAGGTTTCCAGGTGAAGTGGATGCAGACGCTCTCCCCGCCGTAGCTCGTGCTCATCCAGAGCCGGTCCGCGGCGACCGAGCGGATCTCGGAGACCTGCAGAACCGGCCGGATGCTCCCCGCGAGGGCGCGCACGGCCCCTATGGCCTCCACCGCGTGCCGGCGCGGGACCAGGTACTCCGACTGCAGCTCCTCGCCGCTGCTCGGCGTGAAGCCCATGCGGAAGTGCGGCAGGCGGTCGGACCAGGGGCCCGGCCTGCCCAGCTGCGGCGTGCAGGAGGTCGCGTCGAGCCCTAGGATAGGGTGCCGGTCGACCTCTGCCGCGACCGCGCCGAAAAGGTCGTCCCTCACTTCCTCGGGCTCGTCCGTGACCCGGCTCTTGACCCAGACCTGATCCACGGCCTCGCCCCAGCGGGTGAAGACGCTGACGCTGTAGCCGCACGAGGTGACCTCGTCGAAGTTCTCGAAGAGCGCCCCCCAGCCGAGGCCCTCGAAGACCCTCTGGCGCACCTCGTAGGCGGGCTCCACGTCCAGCGTGATCCTGGTAACCGCGCCGAGCGCGCCGAGGCCCACCACCAGGCCGTCGAAGTCCGGCTCGCCCCTGGAGACCTCCACGATCCCTCCGTCGGACGTCACGAGCTCGAGGCCGGCGACCGCGGTCGCGAGGTTGCCGTTCGCATCCCCCGAACCGTGCGTCGCCGTCGCCACGGCACCCGCCACGGAGATGTGGGGAAGTGAGGCGAGGTTGTGCAGGGCCGCCCCCTCCGCCCCCAGCGCCCGCACCAGCTCCCCGTACTTCAGGGCCGCGTTGAAGGAGACCGTGCCCGCCGCACGGTCGAAGACGACGTCCTCCGGCATGTCCTCAAGCGTCACGAGCTCCGAGGAATCGGCGACGTCGTTAAACGAGTGCCGGGAGCCCAGGACGCGCACGGCGGGCGCTTTCGCGACGATCTCCTGCACCTCCTCGACCGTCGACGGCCGGTGCAGCACCTCCGCCCCGTACGCGTAATTGCCGGCCCAGTTCCTTCCCGGAGAACGGTCCTGGATTATTGGCACTCTGTTACTCCCCACCTCAGGGTCACGGTTCTTTCGCCGACGAGGGCGCGGCTGTAGAGACCAATTATGCCTCCTCACGGGCAAGCCCGTGCTCGTGCGATGCCGCCCGGCCGGAGAACCGCCAACCGACGGCCGCGGCCCCGGCGTCACGGCTGTCATCCCCGCCTTGGCAAGGCCAGAGACTGCGGGATCCGAACGCCTGGCGGCCCGGTGCGGTCCGGCCACCACCGGGTAACCGTCAGGGGGTCGAGGCCTATGCGCGGGCCGATCTGGGTAGGATCTCCGCATGGAGAGACGCTTCGGGTCGACCGCACCCTTCACCACCGGCGTGGAGGAAGAATTCCAGCTCGTCGACCCTCATACCCGGGAGCTGGCCCAGGCCATAGAGGCCGTGATCGGCGCCGCCCCCGACGGGTCCGAAAGGATGGGCCGCGAGCTCTTCCAGAATTGCGTCGAGCTGCGCACGCCGGTGTTCTCCGACGTCGCGGGGCTGGCCCGGGAGTTGCCCGGGCTCCGGCGCGAGGTCGCGAAGGCGGCGGGCAAGGCCGGCGTAAGGATCTCGGGCGGGGGGTTACACCCCATCTCCGATCCCTTCGTCCAGGAGTTCACCCCGGGCGAGCGCTACAGGCGGATGGAGGAGGAGCTGGGGGCCCTCGCCCGGCTTCAGATCATCTACGCGCTCCACGTCCACGTCGGGGTCCCGGACGAAGAGGCCGCCATCCGCGCAACGAACGCGCTGCTGCGCCACGTGCCCATCCTGACCGCGCTCGGCGCCAACTCCCCCTTCTGGAACGGCATGGACACGGGGTTCGCCTCCGCGCGCGTCAAGATCCGGGACGCCTCCCCACGTTCGGGGCTCCCGCCGACCTTCCAGAGTTGGGATGAGTTCGAGGGCTACACGGACGCCCTCGTCGCCATGGGGAACATACCGGACTCCTCGTGGTTCTGGTGGGACGTGCGCCCGCACCCGCGCCACGGCACGGTCGAGCTGCGGGTCCCCGACGCCCAGGCCGACCCTAACTACGTCGTCGCGCTCGCGGCCCTCACCCAGTGCCTCGTGGCGACCGCGGAAGAACACGCCCCGCAGGACGCCCGCTTCGTCTCGGAGAACAAGTGGCGCGCGATCCGCCGCGGCCTCGACGCCCGCCTCTACGACTTCGACACACGTGAGGAGAGGGACGCCCGCGAGACCGCCAGGGACCTCGTCGCCAGGCTCCGCCCCATCTCCCAGGACCTGGGGTGCGAGGAGGAGCTGGGCGGCGTGCTCGAGATCCTGGACCGCGGCAACGGTGCCGAGCTGCAGCGGGCGGCCTACAAGAGGCGGGGGTCGCTCCAGGACGTGGTCGACCACCTGCTCGAGACCACGGCGCCGCCCTGAGATGGCACTGAACGGCCGCCCCGCCGAGGCGGATATCCGACGACTCTTACCTACCGGCGATACGACTACCCCACGAGAGCCCAAGGGCTGAGGAGGCAACGATGCTGCACCGCGACGTAGCCGAAGGCGTGCACCGGATCGGCGAGCACTACGTCAACTGGTACCTCATAGAGGAGGGCGGCCGGATCACCATCGTCGACGCCGGCCTGCCGGCCTCCTGGGGGTCCCTGCTCGGGGCCCTGGAGAGGCTCGGCCGCTCCACCGGCGACGTCGAGGCGCTCGTGCTCACGCACGCCCACTTCGACCACATAGGCTT
>JAUJMB010000131.1 GCA_030447045.1 Rubrobacteraceae bacterium
GGGTACCTCGATTCCCCCGACGACCCGCAACGCACGCCGGGCGGCGCGTCGGTCGGGCGCTTCCACGTCACGGACCTGCACGTCCAGATCCGTCGCTGCCCCAAGCCCGTCGTCGCCATGGTCGCCGGCTACGCGGTCGGCGGGGGGCACGTGCTGCACGTGATCTGCGACCTGACCATCGCCGCGGACAACGCGAAGTTCGGCCAGGTGGGACCGAGGGTCGGCTCCTTCGACGGCGGCTACGGCGCCTCCGTCCTCAACCAACTCGTCGGCCCGAAGAAGGCCAAGGAGATCTGGTTCCTCTGCCGCATGTACTCGGCCGAAGAGGCCGCCGATATGGGCCTCGTCAACAAGGTCGTCCCCCTCGCCGACCTCGAAACGGAGACCGTAGATTGGTGCCGCGAGATGCTCCAGCACTCCCCCTTCGCCCTGCGGCTCCTGAAAGCGAGCTTCCACGCCCACGAGGACGGCTTCGCCGGCATCCAGCAGCTCGCCCACGACGCGAACCTCCTCTTCTACGGCAGCGAGGAGGCCCAGGAGGGCCGCGACGCCTACAGGGAGAAGCGCCGGCCGGACTTCTCCCGGTTCCCGCGCCGCCCCTAGAGACGTGAGGATCGCCGATTTCGACCTCTACCGCTACGACCTCGCCTTCTCCGACCCGGTAACACTCAGGGACACCACGTTGCACCGGCGAGAAGGCGCCCTGATCCGTCTCACCGCCGACGACGGGCAAGAAGGCTGGGGCGAGGCCGCCCCCCTCCCCAACTTCAGCCCCGAGGGCCTGGAAGAGACTATCGAACATCTTCGCGCGGCCGCGCCCGAATTGTTGGGCCGCGAGATGCCCGCCAACTTTTCGCAAACGGATGATACTCCGTTTGCGGAGCTCAACGGTCTGACTCCGTCAGCGAGCTTCGGCCTCGAAGTCGCCCTGCTGAACCTGGGGGCGGCCTACCGCGGGGGGGGCCTGCCCGATCTGCTGACGGGAAACCCGGCGGAGACCGTCTACACAAACGGACTTATCTCCGGTTCAGCAGAAAAGGTGCTCGCGGAGGCCTGTTCCATGGCGAAGGAGGGCTACCGGGCTGTGAAACTCAAGGTCGGCCGGCGGGGGGTATCAGAGGACGTCGAGGTCGTTCGGAGGGCCGGGGAGATCCTCGGTGGCGGCGTGTCGTTGCGGCTGGACGCGAACCGGGCCTGGGGGTATGGGGAGGCGTTGGAGTTCGCGCGGGGGATCTGCGGTGTCGGGATCGAGTACGTCGAGGAGCCGCTGGCGGCGCCCGCGCGGCTGGGGGAGCTTGCGCGGGAGTGGGGACTGCCCGTGGCCCTCGACGAGTCGCTGGTCGGGATGGAGCCCGGGGATCTGGAGCGGCACGCCTACGCCGCGGCCATCGTGCTCAAGCCGACGTTGCTCGGCGGGGTTTCGCGAATCCTGGGCCTTGCGGAGCGGGCGACGGCTTTGGGCATGGCGGCGGTCGTGAGCTCTTCCTACGAGGGTGGTGTGGGGATGGGGGCGCTGGTGGCGCTGGCGGCGTCGGTGGGGGAGGAGCCGGCCGGTCTGGACACCTACCGCGCGATGGCCGAGGACGTGATCGAGGGCCCGTTGCCGCTTCCGGCGCCGACGGTGGACGTACGGGAGACGATGGAGGCCGCCCGCGCGGTGGACGTGGGCCGTCTTCTGCCCGTCTCCGTCCGCTGATGCGGCCGGGCGTCCTGCGGCTGGTCCTTCGTAGACGGGTTCGCGACGGGGAACCCGCCGGTCGGGATAACATGATGAAGTGATAGAAGGCCAGACACGCGTCCCCTGCCCGCTAAGATCGGCCGCCCTCGAATCTCCTGGCGCCGAGGCGGTCGTGGGCGATGGGTGGTCGATCGCTTACGGGGAGCTGGACGCGGGGGTATCCGCCGCGGCGGGGCGTCTCGAAGAACTCGGCGTCTCGCCCGGCGAGCGGGTCGCCCTCTACCTGCCGAAGAGCACGGGTTACCTGGTCCTGCTGCTCGCAATGATGAGGTCCGGGGTCGTGGGCTGCCCCGTTAGCACGCGCGTGCCGGCGGGCGGCGTCGGGCCGCTGCTCGAAAGGGCGGGCTGCTCGGCCCTGATCTCCGCCGACGAGAAGCTCTCCGGGGCCGTCGGGGGGATCGACGTGCTGGACCCGCGGGCGGTTCTCGCCGGGAGCTTGGAGGAAGAAAGGGCCTCAGAACCGGTGGAGATACCGCTCGGCCGGCAGGCGACGGTCGTCTTTACCTCGGGCAGCACCGGCGCCCCGAAGGCGGCGCTCCACACCTTCGGAAACCACTACTCCAGCGCCCTCGGCTCGAACGCCAACATCGCGCTCGCGCCCGGTGACCGCTGGCTGCACTCGCTGCCGCTCTACCACGTCGGCGGGCTCTCGATGGTCTTCCGTTGCCTGCTCGCCGGGGCCGCCATCGCGCTGCCGGAGCCGGGCGCGCCGCTCGGCCGGTCCATCCCCGAACTACGGGCAACCCATGTCTCCCTCGTCTCCACGCAGCTCCTCAGGCTGCTCCGGGAGGACGCGGACCTCGGGGGCCTCAAGGCCGTCCTGATGGGCGGGGGTCCCATCCCGGAGGACCTCGTGGACGGGGCCCTCGCGCGCGGCCTGCCGATCCACACCAGCTACGGATTGACGGAGATGGCCTCGCAGGTCACCACGACCCCGCCCGGCGCCTCCCGCGAAGAGCTGCGCACGGCCGGGCGGGTCCTGCCGCACAGGGAGGTGCGCGTCTCCGGCGAAGGCGAGATCCTGACGAGGGGGGCGACGCTCTTCGCCGGCTACCTCCGAGACGGGGGCCCGGACCTCCCGCTCGACGAAGCGGGCTGGTTCCGCACGGGGGACCTCGGGGAGATGGGCGGCGGGGGGTGCCTTCGGGTCCTGGGACGCAGGGACAACCTCTTCGTCTCCGGCGGCGAGAACGTCAGGCCCGAGGAGATAGAGGCCGCCCTCTCCCGAATCCCCGGCGTCGAGGAGGCGGTCGTGGTGCCGGTGCCGGATCCCGAGTTCGGCCACAGGCCCGCGGCTTTCGTGCGCCTCTCGGGTGGGGTGGGGGGGGACCTGGCCCGCGCGCTTGAGCCGGTCCTGCCGCGGTTCAAGATCCCCAAGGTCTTCCACGAGTGGGAAGGTGCCGGCGGCATGAAGCCAGACCGCGTCGCCCTCAAAGAGCGCGCGAACCGGCTTCACGGGGAAAACTGACAACCGCAAGCCGATGGCTGACGGCTCCGTCCCCGAGGCGGCCCTCCCGGGAGGGCCTAGCCCATCAGGGAGCGCAGGTGCGTGACGCTCTCGGGGAGCGCCTCTTCGGGAGTGCCCCGGATGCCGCACTCCATCGCCATGTAGCCCCCGAAGCCGATCTCCCGGAGCGCGGCGAAGGCCCCGGCGAAGTCCGTGTGGGCGGTCCCGGGCTGGAGGCGGCTGCTGTCGGCGAGATGGACGTGGGCCAGATAGTCGCCCGCGGCCCGGATGGAGTCGCCGAGGTCGTCCTCCTCGATGTTCATGTGGAAGAGATCCCCCATGACCTTCACCGAGGGGCGTCCTACCGCCTTGCAGAGCTCGACCGCGTCTTCGACGCGGTTGAGCATGTGGTCTTCGTAGCGGTTGAGGGGTTCGAGGAGGACGAGCGTGCCCTCCCTCTCGGCGTGCTCGCCGAGCTCCTCGAGGGCGTCGAGGAGGACGCGCCGGTCCTCCTCCTCCGTGCGGGGCACGGTGAAGGGGGGGAGCCTCTTCGAGGCGAGGCCGTAGGCCGCCGGGGTGACGGCGCCCGTCCCGCCGAGCTCGGCGATGCCCGAGAGGAGGTCCTTCATGTGGGCGACGGCCTCGCGGCGTATCTCCGGGTCGAAGTCTCCTATGAAGCGGTCGGAGATCAGGCACACGCTGGAGAAGACCGCGCCTTGTTCGCGGGCGCTCCTGAGGTCGTCCAGCCGCCCGTTCCAGTCCCCCGTGCCGCGCAGCTCGATGCCGTCGAAGCCCGCCGTACGGGCGAAGGTCCATTTCTCCAGGATGCCGTCGCCGGGCAAGAGGTGTTCCTGGCAGGAAAGCTTCAAATCTCCTCCTCGCGGCTCTAGAACTTGAGGACGGCCTGCACGACGTCGCCGGGGGCGGGCCTCGTGTCGAGGAGCCCGAACGCCTCGTCGGCCCTCTCGGCGTCGAAGACGTGGGTGACGAGCGGCTGCAGGGAGATGCGGCCCTCGGCGGCGAGCGACATCACCGTCCGCTCCAGGCGCTCGACGCTCCAGCGGTGGTCGAGGGCGGGGCTCAGGCCGCTTATCTGGGAGCAGACCATGCGGATGCGGTTGTGGTGGAACTCCTCGCCGAGAAAGAGCCCCGCGCCGTCCCCCTGGAAGAAGCCGGCCGAGACCACCTTCGAGTTGTAGGCGGTGGACCGGATCGCCTCGTGCAGGGCGGGGTAGGAGCCGCTGATCTCGACGGAGACGTCCGCCCCCCGGCCCTCGCTCAAGCGCTTTATCTCCTCGGCCGGGCTCTTCTCGTTAAAGTCCACGACGTGGGCGGCCCCGAGCTCGCGGGCGAGCTCCAGGCGTTTCGCAATGCCGTCGATGGCGATCACGGTCCCGCCATTCAGCCCGGCGAGCTGGACGGCGATGAGGCCAGGCACCCCCTGGCCGAAGACCGCGACGTACTCTATAGCCAGACTTCTGCCGTACTGTCAACAACTTATGACAACACGTGTCATAAG